>JAEDCX010000081.1 GCA_016293925.1 Lachnospiraceae bacterium
CCTGACTGCAGAGAAAGTAGCAGAACAGATAAAATGAAAAGGAATATCCGGTGCTTTTCAGCAGGTGGCCGTTTTCGTCACATAGGTGGTCATTTTAGCACCGTTCATCGTTCCAAAATGACCGTTCATCAGTTTTGACTTACATTTGTTTCCGGGTTCGTTATAATCAGAGCATCAGGAGAAATGAGAGGAGAGTACCTATGGCAAACGCAGTTGAGATTCAGAAGTTACGCAAAGAATATGGCAAAAAAGCAGTTGTAAAAGATATTTCGCTGGAAGTGGAAGAAGATACATTGTTTGCCCTGCTTGGTGTAAACGGAGCAGGCAAAACAACGACGATCAAAATGCTGACGGGGCTTGCAAATCCCACATCGGGAGATGCACTGGTTTTGGGTCACAGCATCCTGAAAGAGCGGGAGCAGATCAAGGCATTGGTGAATCTGTCACCACAGGAAACTTCCATTGCCCCGAATCTGACGGTTCGTGAGAATCTGGAGTTCATGGCCGGCATATATGGAATGGATCAGGCAAAGGCCCGGAAGAGAACACAGGAAATGATAGAAATGTTCGCCCTGGATGAGGTGGAGAATAGCCGAGCGAAAACGCTTTCTGGAGGCTGGCAGCGTAAAGTAAGTATTGCAATGGCTTTGATTACCGAGCCGAAATTATTGTTTCTGGATGAGCCGACGCTGGGGCTTGATGTTCTGGCCAGACGTGAATTGTGGGATGTGATCCGGAAGCTGAAGAAGAATATGACGATTATCCTGACCTCTCATTACATGGAAGAGGTAGAAGCATTGGCAGACTGTGTGGCAGTTATGGTAAAGGGTGACATCAAAGCGGTCGGGACCGTGGCGGAACTGACGAGCCGGACCGGCACGGGTAATCTGGAAGAGGCTTTTGTTGCGATCGCATCCGGATCCGGTGCTTCCGGCATACAAACACCGGAAACAGCAGGTACAGAGGAAGCGGACGTATAAGGAATGGAGGATATGAACATGAAAAGTATTGTTTTCTGTAGAAGAACATTGAAAGAAATATTGCGAGACCCGATCAGTTACATATTCTGTCTCGGATTCCCGATTGTTATGCTGGTTATCATGTCTATTGTGAACCAAAGCATTCCGGCTGAAGCCAATATGACCATATTTCAGATAAAAAGTCTGGCACCGGGAATTGCTTTTTTCGGATTGTCATTTGTAATGCTGTTCATCTGTATACAGGTATCCAAGGATCGTTCCACAGCGTTGATTATGCGGTTGCATGCGTCACCGATGAAATCCTCAGATCTCATCCTCGGATATACATTGTCTGTGATTGCGTTGGCGGTTGTGCAGTTGTTTATCACCTATATCGCCTCCTTCCTGATGGGACTGGCGTTTGGTGAACAGCTTCCGGTGGAGGGTATGCTGCTGAGCATTGTATGTCTCATGCCGTCTGCGATTATGTTTATTGCGATCGGTCTGATCTTCGGAACCATTACGAACGAGAAGGCTGCTCCGGGTATGTGTTCCATCATCATCTCCGTGGTTGGGATGATCGGCGGTATCTGGATGGATGTGGAGAATATGTCAGGTATTATCTGCGATGTGAGCAATGCGCTTCCGTTTTTCCATGGCGTAAAGCTTGCCAGACTGGCTCTGTGCGGAAATTACAGCGGAATGGGGGAACAGCTGCTGATTGTATGTATCTGGATGGCAGTATTGTATGTGTTAGCCATTCTCATCATGGGCAGGAAATTAAAAAAGGATGTGCAGTAAGGGAGTTGTGTGTCCGAACCGGACCGTAGGAGAAAACGGAATGGGAGGCCTGGTGGAGAACGGGGAGGAAAAATCGGAAGAAATTGTATGATTCATTTGACCTTTCTTGCAGAAACAGATAAACTGTAGAGGATAAGTGGTTTTGTCCATACTGTTTTGTGGCGTAAGATGAGCGTGAGGTTACAAATGAGTCGGTTTGATAAGCATTTACGCAGAGTGACAGGTATTGTTTATGGTATCTTCCTCATTCTGTCAATTACATATATTGTACTGGGCAGCAAGATGCTTCCGGTGGATTGGCTGGGAGAGGAATACGTGTGTTCGGAGTATACGGGCAGCTGGTATCAGATTGACGGAAACGGAGCGCAGACCGAAATCGAGGTTCCCGGCAAGCTGGATGTGCCCGCGAATGAGACGATGACTGTCGCAACGATTCTGCCCGGAGACATTCCGGAACCGACCTATCTGGTTTTCCAGAGCGGGAAGCAGGATATGGAATTCTATGTGAATGGGGAACTGCGTGGGGAATATACGACCAAAAAAACCAGAGTATTCGGCAGAATCAGCGCGGTTGCCTTTTACTATCTGAAAATATACCCGGAGGATGCCGGTCAGGAACTTCGCGTGACTGCCGTTACGGAGGCAAAGGCTTATTCCGGAACCATGAATCGTGTGTATCAGGGAACGCAGATGGAAGTGCTGCGTTTTCTTTTGATTCATCGTGGCGGCATGCAGATGTTTATCGCATTCGGTATTCTGGCGATGAGTGCGTTCGTGATTGTGGCAAGCCTTCTGCTGCGCATTTTTTTCCATGGAAGTATGGATTTGTTTTATCTGGCAACAGGAGTCTGGCTGGCGGTATGCTGGGAGGTGGCGAATTCGGAACTGCGACAGTTCCTTTTCCCGAATATGTCTGTGGCAAATGATACGACATTTCTCATGATTCTGCTCATGCCCACTGCATTTCTGACCTATCTGAATTCCGTACAGAAGGGAAGGTACCGCGTATGCAGCAGAATACTGACCTGTATTTCACTGGTAACATATGCACTGTGCGTGACGCTTCATTGTCTGAAGATCAGGGATTATACCAATCTGATGGTCATTATAGGAAGTGTGTCCATTGTAGTGATTGCATTTCTTCTGACTACGATTCTAATCGATATTTTTAAGAAAAGGGCAAAGGATTATTTCTTTGTTGCCATCGGGACATTGATTCTATTCTCGGCAGGCTTACTGGAACTGGTCTACTATCTGTGGAAAGCAAGGGGAACAAAGGGTCTCATACTGGAGATCGGAATGCTTCTGATGCTGGGATTTGCAACTGTAAATGCGGTGCAGCAGGTGTTCCGAATCAATATGGAGAAGAATGAAGCGGTTGTGGCAAAGGAGATGCGGGGACGGTTTCTTGCAAATATGTCCCACGAGATTCGTACGCCCATTAATACGGTGCTGGGTTTTGATACGATGATCCTGCGGGAGTGTAAGGATGAGAAGATCGTACAGTATGCAGCGGATATCAAAAATGCCGGGCAGAGTCTGCTGGCGTTGGTCAACGATGTTCTGGATTTCTCCAAGATCGAATCGGGCAAGATGGAACTGATGGAGAATGAATATGATTTCAGCAGTCTACTGCATGATGTCATTGCCATGATTTCCATGAAGGCCGCCAACAAGGGTCTGAAGCTGAACACCTCTATTGATGAGCATCTTCCGTTCATGCTGTTTGGCGATGAAATGAGAATTAAACAGATATTGATCAATTTGTTGAATAATGCGGTGAAATATACGGAGCGTGGAAGCGTATCCCTGGAGGTATCGGGAGAGCGGCAGGATGAAGAGGTACTGCTGCATTTTTGCGTGAAGGATACCGGGATCGGAATCCGGCCGGAGGATCTTCCGAAGCTGTTTATGGAGTATGAACGGATTGAGGAACAGCGCAATAAGAATATTGAGGGTACAGGGCTCGGCATGAGCATTACCACGAAACTGTTGAAACTGATGGACAGTAAATTGGAAGTAGACAGTGTCTACGGGGAGGGATCA
The DNA here is from genome assembly GCA_016293925.1 of Lachnospiraceae bacterium. GTDB lineage: Bacteria > Bacillota > Clostridia > Lachnospirales > Lachnospiraceae > RGIG4034. Next base: position 3,807 of record JAEDCX010000081.1, read on the forward strand.
GATTTTCATTTTGATCTCAGACAGAGGATTGTCAGGGAGGATGAGATCGGTAAACTGGAGGACCGGATCAACCGCAGGGTGGATTTGTATCAGTACAGAGTATCCTTTACTGCACCGGATGCCAAGGTGCTGGTGGTGGATGATAATGCCATGAACCGCAGCGTGTTCCGGGCACTTCTGAGTCACACCGACATACAGATCACGGAGGCGGCCGGCGGATGGGAGTGTATTGAACGAGGTCGTGAGGTGAAATATGATCTTATTTTCCTGGATCATATGATGCCGGAATTAGACGGTATTGAAACGCTGCGCAAGATGCGGGAGATACCGGATTTCAAGAATGCGGATACACCGGTTATCGCATTGACGGCCAATGCAATCTCAGGAGCCAGAGAAATGTATCTTGCGGAAGGATTCCGGGATTTCCTGACGAAGCCGATTAATCCGGATAAGCTTGAGAAGACAATCGGCAAGTACCTTCCGGAGGAATTGATTACAAAAACAACGGAGGAGATGCCGGAAGCCATCGAGGCCCGGGAGCAGACTGTCGGTATCCGTCATGAGGAAACGGAGAGAACAGAACTTCCGGAGATAGAAGGGGTATATTGGGAGATTGCATTGTCCATGCTTCGGAATCGGTCACTTCTGAAAGCAACGGTTGAGGAATTCATCGCCTTTGCCGATGACCAGAAGGAGACGTTATCAGAACGGTTTGGAAAACTTGCCGGTGCTGGAGCCGCAGAGGAGGCGGAAGCATTCAGACAATACCGTATTCAGATCCATTCCATGAAGACGAATGCGGCAATGATAGGTGCCGTCGGGCTTGCTGAGATTGGGAAGATGCTGGAACAGGCGGCCCGGGATGAGAATCGGAATTGGATCAATCAGATGACGGATTATTTCTTACAGAAATGGGAGGAACTGGCAGACCGGCTGCGTACTCATTTTGGCAGAACCCGGGAGAACCGGTCTGTAGAACCGGTTGATTATGAGATGGTGAGAGCATATCTGGGGCAGTTGGAGACGGCCGCCGATGAGATGGATATGGATGCCATGGATACGATCGCGGAAGCGCTGACGGCATATGCATATCCGGCGGAGGAACAACAGATCGTGGATGCGATTGCGGAAGCAGTGAGAGGGGTTGCGTACGATACCTGTCTGTCGCTTGTGCAGGAACTCGGAGAACTGATCGGCGCAGGCGAAGACCAATGAGCATGTAGAGAAACAGAATACTGCATGGAGGCAATATGTTGACATATGATTTATCCGGAAACGGGAAGCCGATGTATGAACAACTGTATGATCGGATTCGGGAGGATATTCTGACCGGAAAGCTTCTGCCCGACAGCAAGATGCCATCCAAGAGAATGCTTGCAGGTAATCTGGGAGTGAGCATCATCACGGTGGAGAATGCCTATGAACTGCTGATCAGCGAGGGATATCTGTATGCGGTCCCGAAGGTTGGCTATTATGTGGAGAATATTGCTGACAGGAGCAGAAGAACAGGCGGACATGCGAGCGGATTAAATATCGCGATGCCGGAGTCGGAAACGTTCCTTTTTGACTTCTCATCCAACAGCAGCGAGCCGGGCAGCTTTCCGTTCTCTGTCTGGGCGAAATTGATGCGGGAGACAATCTCCTGTCGGGAAACGGAATTGTTGAAGGTACCGCCCAGCGGCGGGATTCCTGAATTGCGCGCGGCGATTGCGGATTACCTGTCCTCCTTCCGGGGGATGTCGGTGGATCCCGATCAGATTATTGTCGGAGCAGGAACGGAATATTTGTACGGTCTATTGATTCAGCTGCTTGGAAGAGACAAAACTTATTGTGTGGAGAATCCGGGATATCGTAAGATCAAACAGATCTATGAGAGCAACCATGTAAGTTGTGTTCCGGTGGAGATGGATGAAAAAGGTTTGGTGGTTGATCGTTTGCTGGAGCAGTCCGCACAGATCGCCCATGTCAGTCCGACGCATCATTTTCCGACCGGTATTACCATGCCTGCCAGCAGGAGGTATGAGTTGCTGCGCTGGGCAGACGGAGACGATGACAGATACATCATCGAAGATGAATATGATAGTGAGTTCCGTATGAACGGCAAGCCGGTACCTACGCTTTTTAGTATGGATTCGGGGCAGAAGGTCATCTATATGAACACCTTTTCCAAATCTCTCACTGCGACGATTCGAATCAGTTATATGATACTGCCGGAAACGCTGGCGAATCTGTTTTACCGGAATCTGGATTTCTATTCCTGTACGGTTTCGACCTTTGAACAGTATACGCTGGCAGAATTTATCGCCCGGGGATATTTTGAGAAACATATCAATCGAATGCGTCTGCACTATAAGCGGAAAAGAGAACAAGTTCTGCGATTGATCCGGGAGATATTCACGGAGCAGGAGTGCAGAATTATTGAAAAGGATTCCGGACTGCATTTCATTCTGGAGTTCCATACATCCATGGGCGATCGGGAACTGGAACAGGAACTTCGCAGGAAAAAAATCAGAATCAGTGCGGTTACGGATTATGATATGAATCCGGAGCGCCGGAATGTCCATCAGTTTATCCTGAATTATTCCGGGGTGGACACGGAGCGCCTGAAGGATGCACTGGAAGAGGTGAGGTCCTGCATTGTTTGCAGTTGACCGTCACATTGAGATCGTGTAATATGGATTCATTTATTGACAGATACGAGAGTGGGAGAAAGATGTGCGATGAAGAGAAAAAAGATAGGACTGGCTGTCATAGGATTGATGGGCTGTTTCGCCTTTACAATGGCAGGATGCGGCGGGAAAACTGCGACATCCGTGAATCAACAGGAGGAGAATTCGTCTGAAGAAACAGAGAATGTGAATACAGAGGATGAAGAGATGACAGAGAATAGAGAACAGACGGTAGAGGACCTTCCGAATCAGGATCTGACGATGGAGGAGACCGGTGAGACACAGCCGGAGCTCAAACCGGAAGAACTTCCGACGGATGAGAACGGTGTGGTGGTGGACTGCCCGAAGGATGTCTATACGAAGCGTACCGGCATGGAGTATGGAACCGTGGAGCATATTACATATCATTCCGAGACAACGGGTTCCGACAGAGGAGCCAATGTGCTTCTGCCGGCAGGATATTCAACCGAGAAGAAGTATCCGGTATTGTATTTCCAGCATGGTATTTTCGGCGATGAGTATAGCATGACCAACGATAATAACAATCATGTGAAAGAGATCTTCGGCAATCTTGCTGCGGATGGACTGGCACGGGAGGTTATTGTAGTATTTACGAGTATGTTTGCGACTGCAGATCCGAATCTGAAACCCGGCTTTACCACAGAACAGATGGTACCGTATGACAATTTTATCCATGATCTGGTCAATGACCTGATGCCTTACATGGAAGAGAACTATTCCATTCTGACGGGAAGAGAGAACACCGCCGTTCTGGGCTTTTCCATGGGGGGAAGAGAGTCATTGTACATTGGAGTCACGAGACCTGATCTGTTCGCCTACACAGGTGCGATTTCCCCAGCACCGGGATTGACCCCGGGCCGGGACTGGGCAATGGAACATGTGGGCCAGATGCAGGAGGATGAACTGAAGATTACGGATACGGAGAATCTCCCGAAACTGTTAATGGTGTGCTGCGGATCCAAGGACAGCGTAGTAGGTGCATTCCCGAAGAGTTACCATGAGATTATGGAACGTAACGGTGTGGATCATATGTGGTATGAAATCCCCGGTGCCGATCATGATAATCAGGCAATCAGAAGCGGGATATACAACTTCATGATTCGCTGGCCGGAAGCGGAATAAGTGTTTTGGGAGCAGATTCCCGCAGTGTTACGATTCGTATTCGTAGTACCATGCCTCGGCACTGAAATCCTCTTCAGACTGTCCGTAGGCGGCCAGAATCCGATAAGGACGACCGGCTGCGATTCCGGGGAGAGAATTTGAGTTCATATTGCGGAGTGCTTCCTCTATACTGAGGGAGTGCTCAAATCTATGGAAAATGAGCATCCCGCGATGACCGAGTTCCCGGATAACCAGCTGCTGACCGCAGGGAGTATTGTAGCTGTCAGCGTTGGTATCAATCAAAACGGTTCTGCCGTCACGGATGATGTCGGATACCTGCCGATAGAAAGCGATACCATCTTCTATCAGTTCCCACTGATGTTCGGACATGTTGTAGATATCACCGCTTAGGCACATACGTCCCAAAAAGGTGGATACGATGGAGTAGAAGATTCTCGCATCGGAGTCACCGGCTCGCATGACTGCCCAGATCTGACTCTGGCGTGGGGGAATGACGCGATGCATATTGGCGGCAATCAACGGTATGGCGGTGGTTTCATGGGCATCAGAGAAGCTTGCCTGACTGACCAGTTCCATCATGGAGGGTTCCAGACGATGGCCGCCGCTGGAACAATTCTCAATCACGATACCGGGAATCTCACGGGCGATGGTACGGAAAAATTCACGACTGGCCTCTACCTTGCGGCGGAGGTTTTCGCCGGGACCGTCATGCCGGGATTCACCGCCGGCATAAGGATCACATCCCATACCCATAGTATCATTATAATCCACCTTCAGATAGCCGAATTCCGCATCCCGCAGTGTTCCGATGACAGATTTGGTCAGATATTCGATTGCCCACGGGTCTTCCATATCCCAGAATCTTCGGTTACCGACGGTCAGAGGATAGCCATCCTTTTTGACCAGATGATCGGTTTCCCGGTAGTTGGATGCACCGGAGGTGACGGACTCCATCTCAAACCATAATCCCGGAATCATTCCTTTGGAGCGGATATAGTCGGCGATTGCTTTCATTCCGCCGGGAAAACGTTCTTCGTTTACATACCAGTCACCAACCCGGTTCCACCAGTTGTCGGACTTACCGTACCAGCCTGAATCAATCACTAGGAAACGGATGCCCTTGTCTGCAATCTTATCACAGATGCGTTTCACATTTTCATAACTCGGATTTCCCCAGGTGGTGCAATATTCGTTGAACATGATTTCCATGGACTGGTCCTGTTCGGAAATCAAGGGATGTTGTGCTTTCACCAGTTTGTCGCATACGTCCAGAAGGGAAGAACCTCTGGCAATGACGGCTTTGGGAGCTTCAAAGGTCTCTCCAGGTTTCAGTTCCCGCATCCATTGTCCGAAATCGCGATCCGCAATGCCGCCTGCAATGGTATAGGTATCTTTATCGCGGCAACGTATCTCTATCTGCCATGAGGAAGCGAGGTAAAGCTGGACACCCAGAAATTCACCGGTTTCGGAATTCTCGATAGCAAGGAAAGGAAAATATTTACGGACAGGCATGGAGCCTACATTACCGAATTTCTCAATTCGGTATGCACAGCCGTTCCAGGACTTCTCCAGATGCAGATCCGTAATGGACTCGGAGCGCAGTTTCCCTTCCGCACTCCAGCAGGATTGTAAACGGTAGAGTTTGCTGATGGGTACATCCTTCAGCAGAAAAGATGAGAGCATCTCCATGGTCACGGACCGGCTGCCGGAATTGGTGATTCTGGTGTGGATGGCGGTTGCTTCTCCGAGGTCTGTTTCGGTAACTGTCAGGATCAGCGGATCTTCAGACTGATAAACGATTTCATTCCCGGATTCACGAACCAACTGAAAACGTT
>JAEDCX010000012.1 GCA_016293925.1 Lachnospiraceae bacterium
TGCATTCATTGCAACCTCCCTTTCTCAGAGGATGGGCAATCGTTCCTTCACATTTGGAATTCGGTTCTGTTTCCTGTATTCCGTCGGCGTAAGTCCGTTTTTTTTCTTGAAACACCGCATAAAGCAGGTGTCATTCTCATATCCGCACAGGGCAGATATTTCCTTCACGGACAGACTGCTGTTGACAAGATAATTTTTGGCATTGGCAAGCTTGGCATTCATCAGGTCATCATAACAGCTTACTCCAAAATAGGAATGATACAGTGCCTGAAAGTGGGAGAGACTGATGTTTACATCCCTTGCAAGCTCCGGAACGGAGGAGTATTTGCGGGGCGTGCTGTACATCACGGAACGAAGCCCTGTCAATTCTTCGTAGTGCTTCAGATCAGATGGAATGTAAGGGGAATCACATTGGTTCTCAGCCAGCTTCTGGAACAGCAGTTGCAGGAGCAGATCCGCATTGGCGTTTCTATAGGGGGAAGTGGAGATCTGTTCCCGGCTGATCAGCCGCAGGATGGCTTCTATTTCTTCGATATTCCGAAGATAAAAGGGTGTATCGGCAGGGATATTGTATGTTGCAAAAATACCATCACCGCAGCTGTTAAAATGGATAAAGTGATTCATGTATTTCTTGCCGCAGGCGGTATAGTGCTGGGGACTGCCGTGGCGATAGACGATACAACTGCCCGGATAAACGTGGATGGATTCCTGCCCGGTGTATACGGTGGCCTCTGTTTTGTACAGGATAAAGAGGTTGTCTCCGGATCCGTAGGGCCGCTCTATGACAAAGTTCTCATCGTGGGACGTATTCATTCCGATGACATTCAGATTCATTTGTGCTCCTTTCACAAATCAGACGATTTGTCAGTATAAGAATAGAATGTGACATTGTGTATGTAAAGTCAAGAAGTATAATAAAAATATAGCACTCTATTTTGGACGGTATGACAATGGAGGATAAAAGAGTAAGATGAAAAAAGTGACAATGTTAGTGAATGCAAGGGACGTTCAGGGACACATCAATCCGGAGATATACGGACATTTCTCCGAGCACCTGGGAAGGTGTATCTATGATGGAATCTATGTGGGAGAGAATTCGGATGTTCCGAACGTGGAAGGAATTCGGACGGACATCATAGAAGCGTTCCGGAATATCAGGGTTCCGGTGCTGCGTTGGCCGGGAGGCTGCTTTGCAGACGAATATCACTGGAAAGACGGAATCGGTCCGAAGGAAAACCGTAAGTCCATGGTGAACACCAACTGGGGTGGCGTGACAGAGGACAACTCCTTTGGTACCCATGAGTTTCTGAAATTGTGCGAACTGGTTGGCTGCAAGCCGTACATTAACGCCAATGTGGGAAGCGGAACGGTGCAGGAGATGTCTGAGTGGGTAGAATATATGACATCGGATAACCAGACACCACTGACACAGCTGCGGGCACAGAATGGTCGTAAGGAGCCGTGGAAGGTGCAATACCTTGGGATCGGTAACGAGAACTGGGGTGGCGGCGGATGCATGCGTGCCGAGCGGTACGTGGATGAATACCGCCGGTTCCAGACGTTCTGCAGGAATCATTCTGGTAACGAACTGTATAAGATTGCATGCGGTCCCAATGCGGATGATTATCAGTGGATGGAGACGTTGATGAAGAATCTCCAGCATTTCATGGTGAAAGGAATTGATCTGCACTATTATACGGTTTATGACTGGGCGAAGAAAGGACATGCAACCGAATTTGATGAGGAAGCATATTATAAAACGCTGGTTTCCGCCAACCGTCTCGATACCATCCTCACAAGACATACGGAGATCATGAACCGCTATGATCCGGACAATCAGATCGGTCTGGTGGTCGGAGAATGGGGATGCTGGTATGAAGTGGAGGAAGGTACCAATCCGGGATTCCTGTATCAGCAGAATACCATGCGGGATGCCATTGTTGCAGGGATGGAGCTGAACATATTCAACAGACATTGTAAGCGTGTTGTAATGGCCAATCTGGCACAGGCAGTCAATGTGCTTCAGTCCGTGATATTAACCCGGGACGGGAAAATGATCAAGACACCTACCTACCACGTGTTTGATCTCTACAAGGAGCATCAGGATGCCGATGCAGTATACTGCTATACACAGGAGGACTATTCCGGTGAAAACGTACCGTTGGTAACCAGTTCTGCATCCGTAAAGGATGGGACAATGACCCTGACGCTGACCAATACTTCCCTGACGGAAGAGGTTTGCATCGAGAGTGAGATTGTCGGATTGGATTGTTCGAGAGCAACGGCAAGAATTCTGACAGACGAAGTCCATGCATACAATGATTTTGACAGTCCGGACAGAGTTGGAATCCGGGACTGGGCAGCACAGGTCGAAGGAAGAACACTTCACCTGCAGCTTCCCCCCTGTTCCGTTGTGAGCGTAACCTTGGAGAAATAGCAAAATATAGGTGGTAAAAGGCAACATGTAAAGAGCAATTCTTCCGGATTCTCTTTAATATGAAAGTATGTTTGGGTATCAAAAAACGGTGAAAAAAGGAGGTATTTGACATGAATGGGACAGAGGTGCTCTGTTATACCAGAAGACCGGAAAGTGAAGAGGTATATGCAGCCAAACTTGCATACAGTATGCATCTGGCGTTGCGGAATGCAGATGGTACCTATGAGATTCTGAATCATAATTCGGGTGTTCTTTTCGCAGAGGCAACGCAGGATACAGATAGCGGATTGCTGACCGCCAAGAGTCTGAAGAATCCGTATCTGTTTGCTATGAAAGATGGGTACGGCGTCGTTGCAATCAGAACGGAGGCTTACGGAGAGCCGGATGAGAGCAGCAGGGGGAAGATACTTCTGTTTACGACGGAGGATCTGCTGCAGTATCGGGAACTGCCGCTTCTGGAACTTCCGGAGGATGAATCTGTGCTTCGTGTGGCGGCAGGCTATGACCCGGTAGACGACAAATATGAAGTGAGATGGTGTAACGCAAGTTATTGCTGCTATAAGGTGGTTGTGGACAGTCTCACGGATATCCATTGTGATACGGCGCGGATTCAGATCGAGGATGTGCCGGCACATACCATTGCCTGTGATATTCCGGGGTGTGAGCCATGCAACATCCTTACAGTACCGGATGCGGTCGGCAGACGCCTTCGGAACAAACTGAAGACGCCGGTAAATGACGGTGTCGAGGTGCCGAACAGGATTACCGCGTCCTGCCGGGAGGATGTGGAAAAGGTAATGGCGAAATCCTACTACAGCGACGGAAGCACTGTCATGAAGCGAGTGGACTGGAATCTGGACCGGGTGGATTTTGCGACGCCGGGAGAGATCACGGTACGCGGGAAGATTCATCAGGAGCATTTTCCGTTTCCGATTGCCATCAACAGAGCAGATCCCTGTATCGGTCAGTGGAACGGCAAGTATTATTTTATCGCCACCAATGATGCAGACTGGAACCATACACTGTATATCAGAGAGGCGGACAGCATTCCGGAACTGCAGTATGCCCAGGAGCATCTGATTCTGGATTGTGAAACCTATCCGCACATCAAAGGATTGTTATGGGCGCCGGAATTCCATGTAATCGATGGGAAGATGTATATCTTTCATGCTGCCACCACCGGTGAGTTCGTGCATGAGCAGAGCCATGTGATGATGCTGAAGGAGGGTGGTGACCCGAAGCGGAAGGAAGACTGGACAGAACCGAGACGGGTGGTACGGAAAGACGGAAGTGAACTGTGCACCAACGGAATCACGCTGGATATGACGGTGTGGGAAGATAACGGAAACCACTATGCGGCATGGAGTCAGAGGCAGTTTGAGCCGATTGATCTGGGGGCGTGGCTGTATATTGCGAAGATTGATCCCCGGGAACCCTGGCGTCTGATCTCGGATCCGGTGGTATTGTCCATGCCGACCTATGGCTGGGCCAATAACCATACCTTTGTGGATGAAGGACCTTATGCGCTGATTACGGAGAAAAAGATTTTCCTGACCTTCTCCAGTGCATTGGTGGATTCCACTTATGTTGTGGGACTCTTAAGCGCGGACCACAATACGGATCTGACGGATCCGAAGAACTGGGTGAAGAAGAATTATCCGATTCTCACCTCCAGAAGCATGCCGGGTGAGTATGGTACCGGTCATAACGCGTATGTGCAGGATGAGGACGGACTGATCTACAATACATACCATGCGAGACCGGGAATCAATGCTCCGAGAAGCTCGGGAATCAGAAGAGTGCATTTCGATGCGGAGGGAGAACCGGTACTGGATATGACCGAGGATCTGGACCTGAATGAGAGACTGGCCAATGTAACCATGAAAGTAGTAATCAAACCAAAGGGGGAGAAAGCAGAATGAAAAAACCGGCATTGAATCCATATTTACCGTCCTGGGAATATATCCCGGACGGAGAACCTTACGTATTCGGAGATCGCGTGTATGTATACGGATCCCATGATTTTTTCAACGGATATGTATTCTGCCAGGGGGACTATGTATGCTGGTCCGCACCGGTGGATGATCTGGGAAACTGGAGATATGAAGGTGTGATTTATCCGCGCAATGAGGATCCGATGAACAAAGAGGGCAAGATGTGCCTGTATGCACCGGATGTAACGGTAGGACCGGACGGAAGGTATTACCTGTACTATGTGCTGGATAAGGTTCCGGTGGTATCGGTTTGTGTGTGCGATGAGCCGGCCGGCCGGTATGAGTTCTACGGATATGTGCATGATCAGAACGGAAACAGACTGGGGGAGCGTCCGGGAGATGAACCTCAGTTTGATCCCGGCGTACTGACGGAAGGAGATAGAACCTATCTGTATACAGGATTTGCGGGACAGCATGACAAATCCAGAACCGGAGCCATGGTAACGGTTCTGGGACCGGATATGCTGACCATTGTGGAAGAAACTCGTTTCATCGTGCCGGGAAATGCATACAGTGAGGGAACCCAGTTTGAGAACCATGCTTTTTTTGAGGCACCCTCGATCCGCAAGATCGGAGATACCTATTATTTCGTGTACTCTTCGGAGAAGATGCATGAATTGTGCTATGCGACCAGCAAATCACCGGTCAGTGATTTTACCTATCGCGGCGTGGTAGTCAGCAATGCTGATATCGGAATCGGCGGATACAAGGAGAAGGATCGTCCGGCCGCCAATATATCCAATAACCATGGAGGCATGGTGAAGATCGGTGACCAGTGGTATATTTTCTATCACAGACATACCAACCGGACCTGGTATTCCAGACAGGGTTGTGCGGAGAAGATTCAGATTCTGGAGGATGGTTCCATTCCCCAGGCATCCATGACCTGTCACGGTCTGAATGACGGACCGCTTCCGGGCAAGGGCGTGTATCCGGGATATCTGGCTTGTAACCTGTTCGGCTCCGGCAAGGGACCCTTCGAACCGCTTCCGAAGATTATGCAGGACGGCAGGGACGGAGATGAAGAGATCGGATACGTTGCGGAGTTTGCAGTGGGGCAGACCATCGGATTCAAGTATTTTGATGTGAAGGATCTGAAGGCAATCAGGATTGCAACCCGGGGATACTGTAACGGGGATGTAGAGGTGAGAACCTCTCTGGACGGGGAAGTGATCGCTAGATACCATTGTGAGAATTCCAATGTGTGGGAAGAGCAGACGGCGGAGGTATCGCTTCCGGATGGCGTATATGCGTTCTATTTCACATTTACGGGGAGTCACGGTGCTCCTTCCTTCCGGGGATTTGAACTGATATAAGAGCGGCGCGATGATACACCGCAGAAAGGATAAGAAAGAGATGAAAAACCCGATTATATGGTCTGACTTTCCGGATCCGGATGTGATCCGGGTGGAGGACACCTATTATATGATCAGTACCACCATGCATGTGATGCCCGGGGGCGTGTTGTTACGGTCCTATGATCTGATGCACTGGGAGATTGCATCCTATATCTATGACCGACTGGATTCCACGGACGGGCAGCGGTTGCAGACGGAGAACGGAATATACGGCAAAGGAATGTGGGCCGCAACGCTACGTTATCACGATGGAGAATTCTTCGTTATTTTCGTTTGCAACGATACCCACAAAACCTATCTGTATCGGAGCCGGGATATCAACGGACCTTGGAAAAAATCATTTATTGAGGGCTTTTTCCATGATTGCTCCCTTCTGTTTGATGATGACGGAAGAAAGTATCTGGCATACGGAAACCGGGAAATACATATTACAGAGTTAAATGATGAGATGACCGGACCGAAGGAGGGAGGGCTTGACCGCATTGCCCTGGTAGACGGACCGGAGTATTCCCTGGGATATGAAGGAACGCATATTTACAAACTGTTCGGCAAGTACTATATGACGTTTATCCACTGGCCGAAGGGCGGAAGAAGGCAGCAGGCTTTCTATTGTGCCGATAGCCTGGACGGAGAGTTTGTAGGGAAAAACGTATTGGACGATGACATGGGATATCACAACAGCGGCGTTGCGCAGGGAGCGATCGTGGATACGCCGGACGGAGACTGGTATGCAATACTGTTCCAGGATCATGGCGCGGTGGGACGGATTCCTGTTTTGGTGCCGGTTCACTGGGAGAATGATTTTCCTGTGTTCGGAATCGATGGCAAGATTCCCTTGGAAATCCATGTACCCAGCACCAGACCGGATTATGTATACGAGCCGCTGAACATCAGTGATTCCCTTGCATATGAGCCGGATGAGAACGGGAAAATCGTATTGCATCATGCGTGGCAGTGGAATCATGAACCGAAGGAAACGGATTACAGCTTTACGGAGAGATCCGGCTGGTATCGCATCAAGACATCCGATATCCGTCCCAATATGATCAAAGCAGTGAATTCCCTGACACAGCGTACGGTGGGACCGAGGAGCTCGGCAACGATTACGGTGGACGGAACTTCCATGAAGAATGGTGATTTTGCGGGAATCGGCGCGCTGGGGTCACTGTACTGCATGTCGGCTCTGACGCGAGAATCTGACGGGTACTATCTGGTTGCCCTGAAGGCGAATCCGGAGAGGCCGCAGCCTTGGGGAAGTCCGAAATATATTGATAATCTTCCCGGCGTCGTAACGGAGAAAATCAAAATAGAAGACCCGATAGTGAACCTGCGGATCTTCTGCGATTTTGAAGATAATACGGATCTTGCCACCGCCTGGTATGAGAAGGACGGACAGTGGATCCAATTCGGAGAAGCGGTCAAAATGCAGTTCTTACTGGACCACTTTATGGGATACCGGTTCTCCGTGAGCATGTTCTCCACCGAAGAATGCGGCGGACATGCGGATTTTAAGAATTTTGTTTTTGACGCTCCAGACGAAAATAATTGAGCCGTTTGCAGTACATGATGACGTAGATCAAAGTTGCAACGAGAGAAACTCCGTTGTATACTTTGGCTACGGAGTCCCACATATAGAGGAATGAGAGATTCCGGATCACCATGGTAAAGACGGCGATCAGCATGAAAATGGCAACCACATTGTTCCAGGCATGGTTCTCTGTACATTCCGAGAAATTCAGGAAGGTCAGCATGATGTGGATCATGACGGCAGCCTTCAGCAGTGTAGCGACGATCAATACGATGTAAGCCAGACTGTAGCGGGTATAAGACTGGAACAGGAATGGGTTCAGAATACAGAGCAGGTTGGCGGCGGCTGCCAGAATAATCCAGACGGTGCACCGGGCGAACCTTTTCTGATAGGAAATCAACGACGCACATCCGAAGAACAGAAGGATATACCCGATGAGATCGGGGAAAATATCGATTCGCAGGTTGGTGCCTACCAGATGATCGATGATCATCGACACGCTCTCCGGTGCGGATGTGCGGAAAGGAATGAATGCAGGATATACAATGCCTGTCCGGATGGGATAATCCAGAATCAGGAACAACATTCCGAGGATAAGCGGTAACGTTTTTTTCATGGGAAACCTCCTTATTCGTCAATGGGTCATGCAAGACCATATATGGCATTGTAACAGATCCGTTGCAAAAACTCTATAGTAATATTGCGAACTTATCGTATACCAGAAAGAAGGATGATGAGATGGAAGATTTGTTAAGCAGAGGTCCTAAGGCACCCAAGGATCCAACCAAAAAGAGACCGGCGCTGTACGTTATGCTGGACGATGCCATTGAAGGACGTGTTACCCCGGACGGAAAATATATGGAGATCTGTTTCCTGGAGGGAAGAGTAGCGGCAAAACTGACGGCGATCTGCCCGGAACTGGATCGGGAGATGGCAGATGCGCTGCAGTTCTCGGAAGGGCTGCGCAAAATGGTGCACAGTATCGGAATCAGCGTCATCGCAGATCAGGAAGAGGACAGAGGGCTGACTGCGCAGTTCAGTCTGAATGTCCGGCAGAAGGAAAACTACAACGGAACGTCCTATGGGTGTGAACTGAGCCTGAACGGGGAGGAGAAGGAGATTGTCCTTGCGGATTATCCGGAGGATGATCAGGATACCTCACTTGCTTCTTTCCGAACCTTTTTCCCGAAATATATGACCGCCAAGATGACCATTCTGTTCTACATGAACGATGGATATGACGTACCAACGGTGACGCCTGATGCACCGGTTGATTTCGACAGCCCGGAATATCGTGCCATGATTGACCGGTCGTTGCTGCACAGGGGCAACGTGAAACGGCTGAAGCAGGCAATGGAGCGGGCAGCAGCCGGCGAGGATGTGACCATTGCGTATATCGGTGGCTCGATTACCCAGGGCGCCGGTGCAAAGCCCATCGGAACCATGAGTTATGCATATCAGTCCTATACCATGTTCAAGGAAAGATATGGCGCCGGTGACGGAAGCAACGTGCATTTCGTGAAAGCCGGCGTGGGAGGAACCCCTTCCGAACTGGGATTGACCAGATACAACATGGATCTCTTACGTTATGGTACAGTTACTCCGGATGTGGTGATTATTGAGTTTGCCGTGAACGATGCGGGGGATGAGACCGGAGGAGTATGTTATGAGAGTCTGGCGCTGAAGGCCTATGAGGGACCGGGGAAACCTGCAGTTATTCTGCTGTTCTCCGTCTTTATCGATGATTACACGCTGGAAGATAATCTGAAGAGAGTCGGCTATCATTACGATTTCCCGATGGTCAGCCTGAGAAGCGCGGTCACATCTCAGTTCTACGAACCGGAACCGGTCATCAAGAAGAGACAGTATTTCTATGATCTGTATCATCCGACCAACGACGGACACCGGGTGATGGCAGATTGTATCGGCAGACTGTTTACGGCTGCGGAGGAAGCACCGATGCCGGAAGAGGATATTGTGACGGAGAAAGAGCCGGTGATCGGAAACCGGTTCCGTAACCTCATTGCATTTACCAGAAAAGATGCATCCGAAATGCCGGAAGTGCTTTCCATCGACGAGGGTTCCTTCACGGCCAAGGATACGGAGCTGCAGTGTGTGGAGATGGATGACCTGCCGTATGCGTCACCGGAGTATCCGGAGAACTGGATGCATGTGGGCGGACAGGGAACGGAGCCTTTTGTTCTGAATATCCGGTGCAAGGATCTGATGATCGTATATAAGGATTCCGGAGACCACAAGGTAGGGAAGGCGAAGGTGTTTGTTGATGGCAGGGAAGCAAGGATTCTGGATCCGCTGGAGGTTGGCTGGGTTCACTGTACGGCGCTGATTGTCCATCAGGCAGAGGATTCCGCCTGCCACGAGGTACGGGTATGTCCTGACCCGGAGGATGGAAGCAAAGATTTTACCATCCTGGGATTCGGTTATACACGATAAGTGCAGCACAAATAGTTTAATAGGTATAAGCAATAATTAACGATAAAAAGGCAACATTTCAATAGTTTGGAATGTTGTCTTTTCCTATAATGTGAAATAAGAAAAACTGAAATGGAAGGTTCTTGGAAAGGAATTAGCAATGCGTAAGTTTGGGGTAAGTTTTCTTGTGCTCGGTCTTGCGGCGTCATTCCTGTTGACAGGGTGCGGTAAGACGGACAATACGGATGAGGAAGTTGTTCTGCTGGACAGAACGGAAGAGGACACGACGACAAAGATGACCGTGGTGACAAAACGGGATGTTGTCAGTTCCATGAGCGTCAGATGCGCTTACACGGCGGTAAATGTCAGTGATGTTTCCTTCGATCAGGAGGGGCAGATTATCAGCAAGGTCTATGTGCAGGAGGGAGATACTGTTGTAAAGGGACAGCTTCTGGCATCATTGACTACAGAGGGAATCGATGACCAGATCAAGGAACTGGATTATCAGATCGGAAGAACGCAGATCCGGCTGGATCAGATTCTCGCTGACAAACAGGCCGCGATTGAGCGGGCGGAGTTGGATTACAGTTATACCAACCAGTGGGAAAAAGATCAGATCGAACATAAGGAACGGCTGGAAGCGATCGACAAAGAATATCAATATTCCATCGAGGATTGTGAAGATGATCTGGAGATGAAGCAGCTGCAGCGTTCCCAGCTGAAGAAGAAACTGACCAGCGGGAATCTGTATGCGGATTTGTCAGGAACGGTGACCTATGTGAAACTCCGGCTGGAAGGTGCTTCCTGCGTGAAGGGCGAGCGGATCATTACCATCACGGACAGTACGGAATGTATCTTCACCGCTGACAGAGCGGAATGGCGGGAGTATTTTGACAACGATGCAGTATATACCATGACGGTTACCACCGGTTCCGGTGCAGGAGATTATGATGTTATGGTATATAAACCGGAGGAGACCGATGGCGCGCTGCGCTTCTATCTGACGGAGTCCAACGGTTCCGATGTGAGTATTGAGGTTGGTACAAGAGGAAACATTCTGCTTGTGCTGGACAAACGGGAGAATGTGCTTGCGGTCACAAAGAGCGGCGTGCATTCCGTTGACGGCAAATATTATGTGTATGTGCTGGATGAGGACGGCAAGAGACAGACGGTATTCGTGGAAGTCGGACTGTACGGCAACGATTATGTTGAGATCCTAAGCGGCCTCAAGGAAGGTGACAGGGTGATAACAGAATGAAAATGAGAAGAGTTTTGACCGGATTGCTTCTTGCCACGGTGTGTGCGGGAACCATGGCCGGCTGTGGTAGGAAGACAGAATATAATCCTTCGGATGACATTGTACTTCATGAGCCGGTAAATGCATCGGCAAATACGGAGAAGGCTGCGTGCCGTGATCTGAGCCAATATGTTACTTATGTGGGAACGGTTTATCCCGAGGTGGAGGAATATTCCTTCACGAAGAACGTTACGATCAGCCAGATCCATTATTATCCGGGGCAGGAGGTGCACAAGGGGGATGTCCTTGTAACCGCCGATAACACCCAGGTGGTCAAACAGATTGAAGCGATTGAAGATCAGATCAAACAGCTGGACAAGAATTATGAAGAGCAGATGCAGGATTATGATCTGTCCATTGCGGATCAGCAGAAGAATCTGCAGCCGAAGAAGGATTGGGCGCAGTATTCCATCAATGATAAATGGCTGAAATATCAGATTCAGACCATGGAGTTATCTCTGGCAAATACGGAGCGGCAGAAGCAGAATACCATCGAACTGTATGAGTATGACCGGGCTTATCTGGTAAAGAAACTGAACGCGCTGAAACAGGAGGCCAAGGTATTGCGACTCGTTTCCGACCGGGACGGCGTTGTGGTGAAACTTGCGGAGCATTATGCAGGGGATTCCATTCTGGCGGATGAAGGTATGATTGGTATTGCAACCCTGGGGGAGAAATATTTCAAATGTGAATACATCTCCGAGAAGAAGATTAACAAGGCAGCCAGATATTACCTGATGATCAATGGGGAACGATATGATGTAACCTACATTCCGTATGCAACGGGAGAATATGATACCTTGGTGGCAAAGGGAGAGACTGCTTGGGCCACGTTCCGGATCGATGACCCGGAGGGCAAAGTAGAGTACGGAGACATGGCGATGCTGTGTGTCATCGAAGCGGAAGAGAAGGGCTGCATCTCCGTTCCGTCCAGTGCTCTGCACAAGGACGAAGCAGGCACCTATGTGTTTGTTGTAAACGGAAATGAGAACAACAAGGTATACGTGGAGAAAGGATTTTCGGACGGAGCATATACACAGCTTCTCTCCGGAGTCAGGGAAGGGGATTACGTCCTGCTGTCGGAATACACCACCTATGGAACGAATACCGTCACGCTCTCCCGAAATGATTTCATCAACAGCTATAGTGGTGCCGGGGAGATGGCGTTTCCCGAGTATTCGTTGGTATCCAACGACATTGAGTACGGTGATGTGAAGTTTGTGTCTTACGAAGTACAGATGTACCAGCAGGTGAAAAAAGGAGAAGTCGTTGCAAACGTTCAGGTGGTGGGAGATCAGGTTCTGTTAACCCAGAAGAACCGGGAACTGACCAGAATGCGGGAGCGGAGGCAGGATCTGGTGGACAGCCTGAACGATCCGGAAGCAAACCGTTCTGCGGCGCAGATCCAGCAGATCAACCGCAGGATCGCCAATTATGATACATCCATCGCAGAACTGGAAGAGGAGATTGGCAAGATTACGGCCAGCTACCAAACAACCAAGATCAGAGCAACCAGTGACGGAATTGTGATGTGGATGGCATTCCTGAAGGATGGCGAGGCACTTCGCAAGGATGACTTTTTTATGTTTATTGCCAAGAATGATCCTTGCTATATTGCCACCAAGAATACGAATCAGCAGTTGAATTACGGAGATGAGATCGCACTGAAATACAAGGATGAAGAAGGACAGGAGTATCAGATGACCGGCACCGTTGTTTCTACAGCGGCGGCAACGGTATCCTCCAGTATGTCATCGGAGTATGCATACATTGCATTCAGTAAGGAAGACTTTATGAAACTGACGCCGACCCAGGATGCCAGAAACGGTGGGTACTTCCAGATGGCACAGTATGATCTGGAGGGAACACAGAGAAGTATGAACAATGTGGTAACCGTTCCGAAGAGCGCGGTAACTACTGTCGGCGGACAAACCTATGTCCGCGTAATGGAGAAGAATGGTGAGATTGTAAACAGAAGCTTTATTGCCGGTGGATTTAATACAGATTGCTACTGGGTACTGGAAGGACTGGAGGAAGGAACAACGATATGCTTGGAGTAATGATTCGCAAAATATGGCACAAGAAGTGGATGTTCATTTGTCTGCTTCTGGGCAGCATTCTTCTGACTGCAACTGCTTCCAGTTTTCCGATGTACAAGAATGCTGTATTTAACAGAATGTTACAGGACGAGTTTTCGGAGCATCTGGAAGAGAACGGAACATGGCCAACCAGATTTGACATGATCATGGTGTCCAAAAAGAACGACAAAGGTGTTGCCATGACCAACATGGAGAAATTCACAAGAGGTCTCTACAGCAAACTGGATGTCACGGAAAAAGAAACGGTGATGTATTACGCACTGGCAAGTGCGGATGCCCACACCACCGCCCAGAGAGAATCGGTCAAAGATTTCTCGATTCGTCTTTCGTTTCTCAGCAATCTGCCGGACCACGTTCGTATGGTGGAGGGACAGATGTATTCCGAAACCGGTCTGACGGAGGACGGAATTGTTGAAGTTGTGGTCAGCGAAAAGGGGCTGACAGCAATGAAAATGGTGGTCGGTGAGGTGTTTGAATTCAGAGGCCTGAAGGGCGCTGACGGCAATGCACTTCGGATCAAAGTGGTAGGTGTGTTTGAAGAGGACGATGCGGATGATTTCTATTGGCAGGTAAATCCGGATGAGATGCAGATGATGGCATTCATGAATGAGGATTTGTTCCGAAGTTACTATACACTGGACAATGCCAAGAAGTATACCATCACATGCCGCTATTTTGCTTTGTTTGAGTATGAAGACATTCGCGCGGAAGCAGTGGATGATCTGATTCAGCAGACGGCATATTATGCAGAGGAGAGTACCTACAAGGGATTGATGCAGACGCCGGATTATCTGGAACTTCTGCGGGAATACAAGGGGAAGGAAAGCCGTATCAGCACTACGCTGTTTATTCTGCAGGTTCCGGTCATGCTGCTGTTATGTGCATTCCTGATGATGATTACCACACAGATGTATGAGATGGAGAATAACGATATCTCGGTACTGAAGAGCCGTGGAGCGTCAAGGGGACAGATCTTCAGACTGTATCTGTATCAGAGTCTGCTTCTGACGGGCATTGGCGCCGCGGTCGGTCTGCCGCTCGGTAACCTGTTTACCAGGATTCTCGGAAGTGCCAACAACTTCCTGGAGTTCGGAATCAGAAGAGAACTGAATGTGGTAATCGACAAAGAGGTGTTGATCTACACAGGTATTGCAGTTGCAATCTCTGTGGGCATTATGACGATTCCTGCATTAAAACACAGTAAACTGACCATCGTAAAACTGAAACGGCAGAAGGCGCTGAAGAAACGCTCCTGGTGGGAGAAATGCTTCCTGGATGTTATTTTCACGGGAATTGCAATCTACGGTTATTATAATTTCACCAAGCATTCCGATAATCTTCTGCACAGTGCCCTGAAGGGAGAGGCGCTGGATCCGCTGTTGTATGTCAGTTCCTCCCTGTTTATTCTCGGTACGGGAATGCTTTTGCTGCGACTCCAGCCGGTGCTGACGAACCTGATCTTTATGATCGGCAGGAAGAGATGGAAGCCTGCAAGTTATGCTTCTTTCATGGAGACCATCAAAAACGGAAGAAAACAGCAGTATATTATGTTGTTCATGATTCTGACGGTATCGTTGGGTATGTTTAATGCCGTATCCGCAAGAACGATTCTGCAGAATTCCCTGAACAATAAGGAATATGTGGACGGTGCGGATCTGATCGTACAGGAAACCTGGAAAGACAACTCCGCATTCCTGGGAAGCGATCCATCCATTGAGTTCCAGTATTATGAGCCGGATTATGGGAAATATTCCCAGGTGGAATGTGCCAAACTACATACGAAAGTTCTGAATGAGCCCAAGGGATATGTGGCAGTGAGCAACAACGAGAGACAGAATACGCAGATCATGGGGATTCATACGAGAGAATTCGGTGAGATTACAAAAGTAAAGGATGCCCTTCTGGAGGAGCCATACAGACAGTACCTGAACGATCTTGCCGATGATGCGGAAGGAATTCTGTGTTCCTCCGATTACCGGACCAATCTGGGCTATAAGGTTGGCGATTACGTGGTTTTCTACAATGAGAAAGGGTCTAAGGCGAGAGGCAAGATTGTCGGATTCTTCGATTACTGGCCGACCTATGAGCCGGAGACCATTACACTGGATGAGAACAATGAGATTACCAAAACACAGAATTATCTGATTGTTGCCCACCTGTCCGTGCTGCAGAAATACTGGGGTATTACACCGTATCAGGTGTGGTTTAAACTGAATGAGAATGCAACGACGGATTCTTTCTACACATGGATGAAGGAGAATAAGGTGAGCCTGAAATTCTATCAGGACAGAGCAAAGGATCTGAATCTGGTGATCGAAGATCCGCTGCTGCAGGGTATGAACGGTGTGCTTACCATGAGTTTCATCGTTATGATTCTCCTGTGCGCTGTGGGATATCTGATCTACTGGATTATGTCAATTCGGTCAAGAGAGATGATTTTCGGTGTATTGAGAGCCTTCGGTATGCATAAGGGAGAAGTGTTCCATATGCTGGTCAATGAGCAGATTTTCTCGGGCATCTATTCGATTGCAGCGGGACTCGGAATCGGCACGCTTGCCTACAGGATGTTCGTTCCGATTCTGCAGATGGCATATTCCACAACAAGTCAGGTGCTGCCGTTGGAGATGATTACCAAAACATCCGACATGGTGCGGCTCTACAGTGTCGTTGGAATGACAATGGCAATATGCCTTGGTGTACTGGCAACCCTGGTATTCAAATTGAATATCACGAAAGCATTGAAATTAGGTGAGGAATAATGGACGTATTAGCAAGTGTTAGAGGAGTAAACAGAATATTCCCCGTCAGTGGAGGAGAATTCCAGGCGCTTAAGGATATCAATGTGGATATCCCGCGGAACAAACTGACGATCTTAAGAGGAAAATCCGGTTCGGGCAAAACCACGCTGATGAATATCATCAGCGGGCTGGATGCACCGACCAGCGGTACTGTTGTAATCGATGGGGTTGACATCACCAAGCTGTCCGACCGCAAAAAAGAGAATCTGCGCAGAAAGAGCTTCGGGTACGTGTTCCAGTCCGTATCCCTGATTCCGACCATGAATGCATTTCAGAATGTGGAGTATGCGATGAGAATGGCAGGAATTCCGGGAGATCATAAGAAACGTGTGGAGGAATGCCTGAAAATGGTGGGCCTCGGTTCCCGTATGACCCACATGCCGGCAGAGATGTCCGGTGGTGAGCAGCAGCGTGTAGCCATCGCAAGAGCCATTGCCCATCATCCCAGTATTCTGTTCGCAGATGAACCAACAGCAGAGCTGGACAGCGGTATGGCTGCGGAGGTAACCGAGCTGTTCAAGAGAATGACAGCAGAAGAAAACGTAACGATCATCATGACCACCCACGATGTGGGACTGATGGATGCCGGTGATATGATTGTTGAATTAGCGAATGGAGAGCAGGTATGTCAGAATTAATGATTCAGGCTGATGGCCTGGTAAAAATCTATAAGACGAAACAAACAGAGGTATTGGCACTTCAGGGTCTGGATCTGGAGGTGGAGAAGGGAGAACTGACCGCTCTGATCGGCAACAGCGGAAGCGGGAAATCCACATTCCTGAATATGATCGGCGGTCTGGACAGACCGAGCGCGGGATCCTTGATCGTTGGCGGCAGAAATCTGTTTACGATGACCGAAAGAGATCTGGTGGATTATAAACGGGATACGGTCGGGTTTGTATGGCAGAACAACGGACGGAATTTGCTTCCGTATCTTACCGCACTGGAGAACATCATGATGCCCATGAACCTGACCAGTTCCCATAAGAAGAAAAAGAAGGCGGAAGAGCTTCTGGACATGGTAGGAATGAGCCATCGAAAGCACAGCAGGATGAATCAGATGTCCGGTGGTGAGCAGCAGCGAATTGCCATTGCGATTGCACTTGCCAACTCACCGAAGATTCTGTTGGCCGATGAGCCCACCGGTAGTGTGGATACCAAGACGGCGGATCAGATATTTGACATTTTCACGGAACTGAACAGAAACGGTCAGACCATCCTGATTGTAACCCATGACGTCGCACTGAGCAAAAAGGTACGTCGTGTCATTGCAATCCGTGACGGCAAGATCAGCAGCGAGCGTATCCTGAAGGAAAGCTATGCAGAACGTCTGAAGGAGGCCAGTCTGGATTGGAGAAATGAGGATACCCAGGAGGAGTTTGTCGTACTGGATAAAGCGGGACGGGTTCAGATTCCGAGTGATATCTTGAAGAAAATGCAGTTAGACAGCAACAAGGTCAGTCTGGAATACAAGGATGACAAGGTCATCATTGGAAAGCCGGCTGCAACACAGACAAAGGAGTAACTGAAGGACAAATATATGCGCAGGAGCATCTCCTGCGCAGATTATTATTATGAGGTTGTCTATGAAAAGAAGAATTCTATCTGTACTATTCGCAGTTACGCTGATCCTTGGCGGGTGCGGAAAGAATAGTACAACAGGTCAGACACAGGAAAATATCGGCACCGATGTTGTGGTGGATGATGTGGGCAATGCCGGACAGGAGGATACCGGAGCGGATACGACCGACGTCATGGATGAGGATGACAAGGAGGAAACGGACGGAACGCAGGAGGAGCAGCCGCAGACACCGGATAAAAGTGTCAAGACGTATACGGTAAATCCGGATACCACGTTTCAGACAATTGGTGGGTTCGGATGTGCATATACCTGGTATTCGGACTGGTTATTCAAAGGAAAGAAAATTGATGAAGCACTGGATGCTTTTTTCCAGGAGGGGGGCATGAGCGTACTGCGGTTCAAGAATGAGTACGAGTATGACAGACCTGATTACGCATCCAACGCGGAGACGATGAAGAAGTATTATGACGGTGCCTGCGAACGTCTGGCCAAGATCGGAGAGAAGCCGATTATTCTCATGTGCTGCTGGTCTCCGGCAACCTACCTGAAGGAGGGGGGAGACCGTTCCGGCAACGCCAGTCTGCGGAAAAATGACAAGGGTGAATACTGTTATGAAGAGTATGGAGAATGGTGGGCAGAGGCGGTAGAGTACTATCGGAACTACGGAATTGCAGTGGATTATGTCAGCATCCAGAACGAGGTGGATTTCGCACCGGATTATGACGGATGTACCTTTGCCCGGGAGGAAACCGATACCCAGGCATCCTATGCCAAGGCTTATCTTGCAGTATACAGAGCGTTCCGGGAACGATTCGGTGACGAAGCACCGATTATGATCGCACCGGAGACCATGTCCTGTGTAGCTACGGATATGCTGGGGTATGTCCGTCCGATTATCGATGCGTGTCCGGAGAGTATCGGCGGCATTGCCCACCACCTGTATGTGGGTGGGGAAGGAGACGGTGATACGAATACGGTGTCACCCACAAGCTTTGTGTCACATTTCATGGAAACACAGCAGTTCCTGGGAGAATATCCGCTGTGGCAGACAGAGTATTATATCGGTCATGCAATTGATACGGCGCTTCTGATTAACAACTGTCTGGTATATGAACGCGCCAATTATTATTTGTACTGGAGCGGTCCCTGGGCAGACGAGTGTTCCACCTTTGAGAATACCTATTTGTGCGGAACCTATTGGAGCAGCAATGATTGGAAGAATGACCATGGATGGCGGCTGACTGCGGATTATTATGCCATGAGGCATTTCTCCGAATATATCCGTCCCGGATATGTGAGAATCCAGTCGCTGACCAATGATGCCGGGATTGCGTCCAGTGCATATCTCAGCCAGGATGGTAATCGAATGGTATGTATCCTGATTAACAGTACGGATGAGGAGCGGGATTATGTGATTGCCCCGGACAGGGAGTGTGATTCCAGCGTGATTTTCCAGTCCGTTTTCGGATTGGAATGTGAGAATGAGGACGATTGCTATCAGTGCCTCGGAGCACTTCCGGAGGATCGTATCATGACGCTTCCGGCATACAGCGTAACAACCATCGTAATGAACAAATAGACGGAAGGAGAATGAAGTATGAAAAACAAAATCGTAAGACTACTGACCATCGGACTTTGTATTGCTCTTTTGACCGCCTGCGGAAGCCGGAAGACAGACCGGGCGGATCAAAGCTCCGGTGACGGCGTTGTGGAAAACGGGGAGAATGGGAACGCGGATACATCGGATCCGGGGACAGATGATCTGACTGACGGGGAAGAAACCGGTGATGTGAATGGGGAAGATCAGAAGAACGATCAGACGGAAGACCTGAAGGACGATCAGAAGGACGATCAGACCGAGGAGAATCAAAACGGTCAGACCGCGGATGGGAAGGAGGACCAGACTTCCGAAGCGGAGCCGGAAGAGAAGGTTTTGGAACCGGCACCGGCCCTGAAAGAAGTATATGATGGCATGTTTGAGATCGGTGTCTGTCTGAATAATATGACCGCCGGCTCTATGTACCGGGATGACGTTGTGAAAAATTTCACCAGTGTAACCTGTGAGAATGAGATGAAGCCGGACTATCTGCTGGATCAGTCTGCCAGCAGGGCGGGCGTTGCGAATGATCCCACCTTTGTGGCTGTGAATTTCTCAAACTGCAACGGGATAGTGAAGTATTGCGAAGAGAATGGTCTGAAGATGAGATTCCATACGCTGGCATGGCATGCACAGACGCCGAACTGGTTTTTCTATGAGGATTATGATACTGCCAAAAAGCTTGTCAGCAAAGAAGTGATGGTGGAGCGACTGAAGAATTATATCTTCCAGGTTGTTGATTATTTCGATACAGAGCATCCGGGATTGATCTATACCATTGATGTGGTGAATGAAGCCTTCAACGGCAACGGAACCTACGGTACCACGGACACGAATAACAAATGGTACGAGGTGATGGGATCCGATTATGTGTACTATGCGTTCCTGTATGCAAGAGAAGCGATCGACAATTCCAAGAATATGAAGGACTGTGTATTGGTGTACAATGACTACAGTATGATGTGGAAGGCCAGCGTGGTGCCTAACGGATTAAAGAATATCTTCGGGGAGCACGGCGCCGATCCGCATGACTATATTGACGCACTCGGAATGCAGTCTCATCTGGATACCGACACGTCCATACAGAATTTCCTGATTGCAGCCAGGCAGTTCCTGGCAGAAGGATACGAACTGCAGATTACGGAACTGGATATCGGGATTCCGAACCAGAAGAGAGGTGCGGAGGTATCCGAGAAGGATCTGCTGAAGCAGGGGCAGAAATACCGTTATCTGATGGATGGTCTTGTGGATCTGAAAAAGCAGGGGTATAACATAACGGGTGTCACTGTATGGGGGATCAATGATGCGAACTCCTGGAGATCTGATGAAAACGGTATGGACGCCCACGCACTCCTGTGGAAGAAGGGCATGGTTGAGAAACCGGCGGTACGCGGATTTGCATTATGCGATGATATTGTAAGCTATTATACATACGGAATCAAATTCTAAACGGATACGGGAGAATGGGGCAATATGGCGATTCAGTATTATGAACGGGAAAGGGTCTGGAAACTGGACACGAAGAATACCACCTATGTGATCGGAGAGTTTGATGAGGAACACTTCCTCGGACATATCTATTATGGGAAACGTCTGGCGGCTCATGATCTGGGGTATGTGCTGGGCGGACAGGAGTCCGGCTTTCTTCCCTCCAGAAACACCAAGGACCGCGTGAATTTCATGGGGACATTTGCAATGGAGTATCCCACACATGGACTGGGCGGAAACCGGGAAGAGGCGTTGCGGATCGTGGATGGAAACGGACATGGGACGATGCAGTTACAATACATTTCCCATGAGATCTATCCGGGCAAAAAAGCAATTCCGGGACTGCCGGCGACTTTCGGTACGACTGCGGATGTTGAGACGTTGGAAATCACTGCGGAGGATGTTCTGCTGCATCTGAAGGTAATTTTGAAATACAGTGTATTTGAAGCAACGGATGTGGTGACAAGATATGTGACCATAGAGAACTGTTCGGAACAGACGGTAACGCTGACACAGGTGATGAGCGCCTGTATCGATATGCCAAACGAGCAGTTTGACATGATTACCGTGCACGGAAACTGGGCGCGGGAAGGACAGATCGACAGAGCACGGATTATGCACGGAACTCACAGTGTAGAATCCATGTGCGGGAAAACGAGCCATGATTACCAGCCGTTTCTGGCGATCTGCAGTCACAATGCAGATCAGAACCGGGGAGAGGTGTATGGTCTGAATATGGTCTATTCTGGCAACTTTATTGCCCGGGTGACCAATTCTTTCCCGGATCAGTTGCGCATCACGATGGGAATTCATCCTTCTGATTTTCGCTGGATATTGCAGCCGGGAGATCGTTTTGACACACCGGAGGTGGTAATGACGTATACCGACTGCGGCATCGGACAGAT
Organism: Lachnospiraceae bacterium; assembly: GCA_016293925.1. Classification (GTDB taxonomy): domain Bacteria; phylum Bacillota; class Clostridia; order Lachnospirales; family Lachnospiraceae; genus RGIG4034. The sequence goes on from JAEDCX010000012.1 coordinate 21,517, forward strand.
GACCAGGAACCTGCATGACCAATACCGGAATCATCTGATCCAGGGCAAATATGCACATGCAAAACGGCCGATCCTGCTGAATAACTGGGAGGCAACCTATTTTGATTTCGATACACAGAAGCTTCTGCGGATTGCGAAACAGGCCGCTGAACTTGGTATTGAGATGTTGGTGGTGGACGACGGCTGGTTTGGCAGGAGAAATGATGACAATTCTTCGCTGGGTGACTGGTTTGTCAATGAAGAGAAGCTGCCGGGTGGCTTGAAAACACTGGTCGATCAGGTGAATGCGCTGGGACTGAAGTTTGGACTCTGGTTTGAGCCGGAGATGGTAAGCCCGGATTCCGATCTGTACAGAGCCCATCCGGATTATGCAATTGCGGTGCCGGGCAGACGTGCGGGAATGGCCAGAAATCAGTATGTTCTGGACCTTGGCAGATCGGAAGTGGTAGAGTGCGTCTATGGGATGCTGAAGCAGGTTTTGAGCAGTGCCAATATTGAATATGTGAAGTGGGATATGAACAGAGCCCTGTGTGATCTGGGCAGTTACGGTCTTCCTGCGGATCGTCAGGGAGAACTGCTGCACAGATATGTCATGGGTGTCTATGAACTGCAGGGAAGACTGCTGCGGGATTTTCCGAACCTGCTTCTGGAGAACTGCTCCAGCGGCGGCGGTCGTTTCGACCCGGGAATGCTGTATTACTCTCCGCAGATCTGGACTTCGGATGATACGGACGGATTGGAGCGGATTCAGATTCAGGAAGGAATTGCAATGATCTACCCGCTCAGTTCCATGGGAGCGCATGTCAGCGACTGCCCGAATCATATTACCGGCAGAACCGTTCCCTTTGAAACCAGGGGACAGGTGGCTCTGGCCGGCACGTTCGGCTATGAATTGGATGTTACCAGGATTCCCGAGGCGGATCGGAACTGCATTCCATCCCAGGTGAAGATGTATCATCAATATCATGAACTCATCAGCGAGGGAGACTATTACAGATTGTTGTCCTACAGTGAGAATCATCAGGTGGATGCCTATATGGTAGTGGATAAGAAGCGGGAGGAAGCGCTGGTTTCCTGCATTTTCGTACAGAATCGTCCCGGTGACAACAGCCGCAGAATCAAGCTGCAGGGACTGGATCCGGAGAAATATTACCGGATTATCGGAGAGAGCCGAGAATATTCCGGTGAAGAACTGATGTATATCGGCCTTCTGGCAGATACTCCCTGGGCCGGTGGCGATTACCGGGGCAGACTGTTCCATCTGCAATGCAGATGACGGGATGAGAAGGAAGACAATCGAGGTTCCGCGGAAGGAAGGGGAAACTCGGAGGATTGTGTAATGGACATATCGAAAAGAGAAAAAATAACGACAGGCTGGGGCTTTTGCAAGAAATCCATTGATACATATACAGGGATGGATCCGGCGCAGGGGATGACGGAGCAGGATTTCCCGGTGCCGGGTGAATTCCGCCCGGTGAGAATTCCCCATGACTGGATGATTGAAAATGAGTCGGATCTGTATGAGGACAGTGTTGGCTGGTACCGTTTCTGTGTGGGGCAGGATGCGGAGAGAAAACCTGCCTGGAGGAGTCTGGTTTTTGATGGGGTTTACATGAATTCTACGATTTATGTAAACCACGAAGAGGTGTTTTCCTGGAAATACGGATATTCCTCTTTTGAGGTGCCGATAGGCCGGTATCTGCAGGATGGGGAGAATGAGATTCTCGTGCGTGTCGTGTATCAGAATCCGAATTCCAGGTGGTATTCGGGAGCCGGTATTTTCCGCAATGTGTGGATGGTAACCGGCGGACCGGTTCATATCGGGGAAAACGGGATTTACATTCACAGTGATAAGAATAACAATAGTTATCAATCGAAAATCCGGGTTGCCCTGGAGCAGCCTTCGGGAGACGGACCGGAATATGACGGAGGGTTGGAACAGTACTGCCCATTGTCGGTGGAAGCCTGCATCCTCGGGGACCAGGATGAGGTGATTGCCTGTCAGACGGTGGGCGTAACGGATTGGGTGGCAAACCTGGAATTGGAATGCCGGGATGTACAGGAATGGTCTCTTGCGACACCGAAGCTGTATCGGCTGCGGGTCAGCGTACGGAACGCACAGGAAGAAGTGTGTGAGGAACGGGAAATTCGGTTCGGATTCCGCACGATTGCGTTTGATGCGCAGGACGGATTCCGGCTGAACGGAGAGCGTGTCAAATTCCAGGGAGTCTGTGTGCATCATGATCATGGAGCGCTGGGGGCAGCGGTCAATGTGAGCAGCATCCGGCGTCGGCTTTGCCTGCTTCGGCGTATGGGGGTCAATGCCATCCGCTGTGCCCATAACATGCCAAGCCGCGAATTCCTGGATCTGTGTGACGAACAGGGCTTCTTGGTCATGGATGAAGCCTTTGATTGTTGGGAGAATCACAAGACGGACTATGACTATGCATCCTATTTCCGGGAATGGCATGAAAAAGATATGAAGAGCTTCGTGGAGCGGGACAGAAACCATCCGTGTGTCATTCTGTGGAGCGTGGGCAATGAGATTGCGGACACCCACATCGGCGAACGGGGCATGACGGTTATGAAACGGTTAATGGAGATTGTGGAGCAGTATGATCCGCTGCAGAATGCACGGGTAACGCTGGCGTCCAATTACATGGCCTGGGAGAATACCCAACGTTGTGCGGATGTGATTAAGCTGATGGGCTATAACTATACGGAGCGCCTCTATGAGGAGCATCACAGGGAACATCCCGACTGGATGATCTACGGCAGTGAGACCGGTTCGGTGGTGCAGAGCCGGGGAATCTATCATTTTCCCATGGAACAGGAGATTCTGTCGGATGATGATGAACAGTGTTCCTCCCTAGGAAACAGTATTACCAGCTGGGGTGCAAAGAGTATTGAATCCTCGATTCTGGCAGAGAAGCGCGCAGACTATTCCATGGGACAGTTCCTGTGGAGCGGCTTTGATTATATCGGGGAACCGACACCGTATCACACCAGGAATTCTTATTTCGGGCAACTGGATACCGCAGGGTTCCCGAAGGATTCCTATGAATTGTTCCGGGCTGCCTGGACGGACGGGAAAAAAGAACCGTTTGTGCATCTGTTTCCCGACTGGGATTTCAACGAGGGACAGATCATCGATGTACGGGCGTGTACCAATGCGGACAGTCTGAAAGTGTGGCTGAACGGGAAACTGGTGGGAGCGGAGGAAAATCTGGGAGACAAGAGCCTCCGCTATGGCGGCGCGTGGAAGGTTGCCTACGAACCGGGAGTCCTGCGGGCTGTGGCCTATGATGAGACAGGCCGCGTTGTGGCATCGATGGAGCGACACTCTTATCGGGATCCGGTGCGGCTGCGCCTGACGGTGGAAGAAGGGGGCTGGATCCCCGGGGATGAGCCGGAGTCTCTTACTGGTGCATGTGCCTTTCTGTGGATTGAGGCACTGGATGAGGACGGCAATGTGGTTGAAAACGCCGTGAATGATGTTGCGGTTACGGTAGCGGGGGGCGGCAGACTGGCTGCCCTGGATAACGGGGATGCAACCGACCGACTTCCTTACAGATCCCATCACCGCAGGCTGTTCTCGGGGAAATTGTTGGCGGTAATTGAACATGACGACAGTGAACGGGACGTGACCGTCAGAGCTGTTTCCAAAGAAATTAATGGAATAACAAGTGTTATTGATCGGGACGGATATCTTCGCGATGTGCAGGATGACGTGGATGATGCGAAATTAAAACAGGAATTAACAATACCGGTTCGTAAGATAGCGCTGACAGGACAGAACAGGGAGCTGACGCCGGAACATGCCGATGGTATACTCCGGGCAGTGGTTCATCCGGCGGTGTATTCCGGTGGGGAGATCCGGTTCCGTGTGTGTGATGTGAATGGAGTGGACAGCCCGATTGCGGACATTACTGCAGTAGAACAGAGGGAAGACGGAATCTATGTGTCCTACCGGGCCAAGGGAGACGGACAGTTCCGGATCCGCGGTATGTGGCAGGAGGCAGACGGCAGGGTGAGTGCGTTGTCCCAGCTTGAATGTGCTGCGTCCGGCTTCGGAGCCTGCAATCTGGATCCGTATTCATTTCTGTCTGCGTCGCTCTATTCGCTGGCCAGTGAAGGGATCACGAACGGGAATGAACGGGGAATTGCAACCAGCCGGGAACAGAACAGTTATGTGGTGTTTGACAGACTGGATTTCGGTTCCTTTGGTTCCGATACGGTAACCATTCCGGTCTTTTCGTTCGGCGGAACGGTTCCTTTCCGATTCTGGAACGGGGTTCCCTATGGGGAGGGAAGCCGGGTGATCGGAGAATGTGTGTATTCGCTGCCCGGTGTGTGGAATACTTATATTGAGGATACGTTTGTGCTGCAGGAGCGGCTTCGGGGGATCTGTACGTTTGCCATGGAACTGGACACCAAGGTTCATATCAAAGGATTTCGGTTCCATAAGTTGGAGAAGGCTTATACGGAACTTACAGCCGCAGAGGCAGATCATCTGTACGGAGATTCCTACCGGATCGTGGCGGATTGTGTCGTGGGAATCGGCAACAATGTAACGCTGGAATATACGGATATGGATTTTGGTGCAAACGGCAGTGATCGGCTTGTGATACAGGGCAGAACCATGCTTCCCAAGAATCCGGTCCGTCTGATTGTGATGGGAGATACCTCTTATACGGAGGACCTGTCTTTCCGGAAGCATAGTGATTATACAGACTGCGAGTTTCCGATTCCGAGAATCACGGGCAACTGTACGGTCAGCTTTGTGTTCATGCCGGGCAGTCAGTTTGATATGAAGAGTATCTGTTTTCGAAAAGGAGGTGGAGGAGATGGGACAGCATTGGAATCCGGTTCTGCCGGGTGATTTTCCGCAGAATGATATTGTCCGGGTTGGAACAACATACTATATGGCAACCACTTCCATGCATTTCTATCCGGGGTGCACGCTGCTGGTAAGCCGGGATCTGATTCATTGGAAGATTCAGGGACATGTGTTTACGTCGCTGGAGAACTCTTCCGGAGAGATGCTGGAGCAGGAGAGTAATCTGTACGGTAAGGGCTTCCGCGTGGGGGGACTGACCTACCGGGAAGGAAGCTTCTATCTGTTCGGAGCCAGCCGCGGCACGCAGAAAGCATATATTTTTCATGCCACTGCATTCGGGGGACCATGGAGCAAAATATCGCTGGACCGGTATTATCATGATGGTTCGCTGGTATTTGATGAGGATGGTACGCCGTTTGTGTGTCATGGATATGATGAGATTCGTTTGACAGAGTTTCGTAAGGATCTTACGGGAGCGGCAGACAACGGATTGGATGTTATCATCTATCGGGATCCGGATAAACGATTCTATAGTTACGGCGGCGCTCATATCATGAAAAAGAATGGAAAAATCTATATTTTCTTCACGATTTGGTCACAGTCCGGAGGGGCGGAGCGGCACCACATGTGTTATATGGCGGATCGATGGCAGGGGCCCTATGCATACAGAGAGATGCTGATGCCGGACCGGGAGATGCCGCCGTATCAGCGGGTTGCCCTGGGAGGTATCGTGGATACGCCCGATGGCAGATGGTATGGGATGATGACACAGGGGCATGAGGGGATCGGCAGAATGCCTTTTCTGGTTCCGATTGATTTTCGCAATCCGTTTCCGGTGGTTGCGGAGTCCGGTGTATTGCCGGAGCAACCGGATCTTCCTCCGGGAGAGACACCGGAACAGAATCTGTTCGGGAGTGATTCCTTCGAGAGCAGGGATCTGATGCCTGCCTGGCAGTGGAACCATATGCCGGATAACCGGCTGTGGGAGATTGAGAAGGGTGGCGGATTACGGATTACATCCGGCAAGATCAGCATCAATCTGTTACAGGCGAGGAACACCCTGACCCAGAGGATGCATTATCCGTACAGTGAGGCCGAGATCCGTGTGGACGGCTCCGATATGCACAACGGGGATGTGGCAGGGCTGTGTGCGCTGATCAGTGGCTACGGTTTCGTGGGACTGACCCGGGAGAATGGGAAATACTATGTGATCATGGGGGCCAGGGATGTAAGAAATACGCCGATCCGGGACAAATTGTTTGATTACATGCCGGGGAAAGAGTATGAACGGATTCCGGTACGGGATCCGCGGGTGACATTCCGGCTCAGTGCCGACTTCGGAAAAAAGGCCGGTACGGCGGAATTCTTCTTTAAGCCCACGGAGGAAAACGGAAGAGATTCTGCGGCGTATCTGTACCGTAAGGATGAAGAGGAACTGGTCGGGGGATGGCATAAGGTGGGAATTACCCATAAAATCACCTATAATCCGATTCATTTTGCCGGATGCCGGTACGGACTGTTCCTGTATTCCACCAAAGATATCGGCGGAAGTGTGTTGTTTCAGCAGTTCAGATATTATCGGAAACGGGATCGGACGGAATAAACAAAAGCCGGGCGCATGGAAGCATGTGCCCGGCGGGATTCGATCGGTATGGAGAGATCAGTTTTGCTGATGGAGCTTGCACATGGCCCGGTACTCGCTGGGAGTGCAGTCCTTCTGTTGCCGGAAGATCCGGTTAAAGGTCGATATGCTGGAGAAGCCGGAGCGGAGCGCGATCTCTGTGATGGACAGATCCGGCTGGGCCAGTAGGCTCTCGGCAACCTTCAACCGTTTGAAACTCAGGTAATCGTAGAAGGTGGAATCCGTGAATTGCTTAAACAGTCTGGTGAAATGATATTTGGAATACCCGATGGATGCAGCGACGGATTCCAGGGTCAGCTCATCCATGTAATGTTCGTCTATGTATTCCAGTATGTCATTGAATTTCTGCAGATATTCTTTCTGCTTGTAGACTCTGGAGCCGGAGAAAACATGATTGTTTTCCAGATGGTTACGACCCAGATTCACAAAGAAATTCATGAGGTGGGAGTAAATGACGATCTCCCGGTACTCTCCTTCGGAGAAATATTCGTTCCGGATCTGCATCAGCAGGCGGTACATATCATCGTAGATATAGGTATAATCCGTTTTGTTAATCCGGATCGGCTGCATCATAAGCGACTGTATCGTGGAGAAGCCGCGGAACCGGGAAATGTTGGTCATGTCAAACAGGAAAATAAACCGTTTGCCCGAGTCGGGTGCTTTCAGCATGTGCATCTCTCCCGGGGGAATGATCAGAATCTCACCGGGCAGAAGATGATATTCGGAACCGTTTATCTCTACGTCGTAAAAGTTTTCCACGGGCAGGATAATCTCCAGCGCCTGATGCCAGTGTGCCGGATAGGAATCGGTCTGTTCATTGAACCAGATCCGGAGTGACAGGTCGGCGTGGTAGTTGACGATCTCCTGATTGGCAACCACATCACGGCCCCGGTAATCCGAATTGGCAGAATAATAAGTGACTTTATCTTCGATTGGTTTCATGCGGTATCCTCTATGCAAATGTGTAGATATTGCGTTTTGAGTAGTTGGCAGATTGTCCAAAATAAATGGAAAAACCTGTTAATCTGCACATAAACTGTGCATACATATGTTAGCACAAGCGGACAAAAAAGGCAATATTGCATAGAGATCCTCTTCTTTTTTGGCAGATTTAGGCAATTTCGTTCCGGAGAAAGGCAATAATTGAATAAAAGATAGCAAAAAATAATAAGCGTTGTAATGTCCGTTCATCTATGATACAATACATAAGAGTGCAATGGGTGTATTTTGCTTCGTTATAATAACTTTTGGAGGCAGTTATGAAGAGTTCAATCGCAAAATTCTTGGTTATGGTGGGAACCATAGCAATCATCGTGTTGTTGTGCTTTGTGAAGAATTTCAAGAAAGTCGGCAATTATGAGGAGAAGTATGCAGGTCTGGATCTGTCCACGGACGTAACGGGTGTGAACAGAGAAGGTACATACGCAGGCTATCTGGAGGCTCACAAGGATGCGGCTGATGCTACGCAGGATGTTGAGGTTCCGCTTCTTGATTATGTGAGCGGTACGGATGTGAAGGAGGATGCAGATCATGCAGGCTGCCTTTACACGGGAGATGCCGGTGAAGTAACCTGGGAATTGGATGTCCCGGAAGCCGGTTTCTACAATATTAAAATGGAATACCTCACGGTGGAATCCAGAGGTGTTGCGATCGAGAGATCGTTCCTGATCAACGGAAAAGCTCCGTTCAATGATGCAGAACTGATCGCGTTCACGAGAATGTGGACGGACGAGACAGAGCCGAAGGTTGACAATCAGGGGAATGAAATCAGGCCGAGACAGGTCGAGATTTTCGACTGGCAGACCGCTTATTGCGAGGACGAGCTGGGTTACGAGACGGAACCGTATAAGTTCTATTTTGAAAAAGGCAAAAACACTTTGACCATGAAGACGGTGAATGAGCCGATTATCATTCGGGAACTGACTCTGGCAGCTGTTTCGGATACACTCAGTTATGAAGAATACAGAGCAAGTGCGCCGTCGGTAAGCGCCAGCGAAGAAGGGAAAAAGTACAAAGAGATTATTCAGGGTGAGGACTCCAATGTCCGGAGCGAATCATCCTTGTATGCAAAATATGACAGAGCAAGTGCTACCACGATTCCTTACAGTGTGACGAAGACAATTCTGAATTATACCGGAGGAGAGGTGTGGGCGAAAGCCGGACAGTGGATTCAGTGGGATATTACTGTTCCGGAAGACGGATTCTACCACATCAGCGTGAAGGGAAGACAGAACTATGCGCGAGGAAGTGTTTCCTCTCGTACGCTCTATATAGACGGCGAGATTCCGTTTGAAGAAGCAAAGCGGATTGACTTCCCGTATTCCAACGACTGGAGCGTGCTTACGCTTGCAGATGAGAACAATGAGCCTTATGAGTTCTACTTGACCAAGGGAACGCATACACTGCGGCTGGAAGCTGGGCTTGGAAGCATGGGTACGATCCTGAGTGATCTGGAGGATAGTACATACAGACTGAACCAGATCTACAGAAAGATTCTGGTTTATACCGGTGCTTCGCCGGATACTTACCGTGATTACAACATTGATCAGTATTATCCGGAAGTGATCGAGGCAATGGATCTGGAGTCAAAACGTCTCTATAAGCTGATTGATGATGTTGTAAAATATACCGGCCAGAAAGCAGATAAGATTGCAACTGCCCAGACACTGGCAAGACAGCTGGAGATCTTCGTGGAAAAACCCCATAAGATTTCCGTTCAGTTTGTTTCCTTCAAAGACAATATCACCGCGCTGGGAACTGCAATTCAGAACATGAGTGAGACCAAGCTGGATATTGATTATCTGGTAATCAGTGGCGTGGATGCGAAAGTTGACAAAGATAAGTCTAATTTCTTCCGGTCCGCATGGCATGAGATCAAATCCTTCTTCGCATCGTTCTTTGTGGATTATGATGCGGTGGGAGATGTATATGCGGATTCCGATGAGGCAATCAAGGTTTGGATTACCACCGGACGTGATCAGGGTACGATTCTGAAGTCTATGGTTGACGACACCTTCACACCCGCAAGCGGAATTAAAGTGAATGTAGAGATCGTTGATCCGGGCGCATTGCTGAACGCGGTGGTTGCCGGAAGAGGCCCGGATGTCGTATTGAGCGTTGCTGCAAATCTTCCTGTGGATTACGCACTCCGTAATGCGGCAGAGGATCTGACCCAGTTTGACGGGTGGGAGGAAGTATTCTCCAGATTCAGCGAAAGCGCATACAGGGCGTATGAATATGAAGGCGGATACTACGGAATTCCGGAGACACAGAACTTTAATGTGATGTTCTACCGCAAGGATATTTGTGAAGAGTTGGAATTAGAGATTCCGAATACCTGGGATGATCTGATCAACCTTCTCCCAACGGTACAGGGTAATAACCTGGAGATCGGACTTCCGACAACGGCCAGCACGACATTGCCTGACCTGTCAGCGTTCTATACATTCCTGTATCAGAACGGAGGAGATGTTTACAACGAGAAGGGTACGTCGACGATTATCGATGAAGAAGCGGGTGTATCGGCATTCGCACTCTATACAAGTTTCTTCAATGATTACGGTCTGCCGAAAGAATACGATTTCGTAACGCGTTTCCGTTCCGGACAGATGCCGATTGCAATTGCAAGTTATACGATGTACAATACGCTGGTGGTATCTGCGCCTGAGATCAGAGGATTGTGGGATTTCACACTGGTGCCGGGAACCGTTCGTACGGATGAGAATGGCGAGGAATATATTGACCGGTCTGTTTACACAACCGGTACCTGTACCATGATGATCAGAAGCAAAGATGAAGAGAAGAAGCAGAGATCATGGGAATTCATGAAGTGGTGGACAGATACGGATACACAGGTTCGCTTCGGACATGAGATGGAAGCGTTGTTGGGATCTTCCGCACGATATGCAACTGCAAACCGCGAAGCATTTGAACAGCTTGCGTGGAGTGCTGAAGATATGGCGGTTCTGAAAGAGCAGTGGGATAATACGGTTGGCTTCCGTGAGGTAGCCGGTGGATATTACACAGGACGTCATATTGTCAATGCGGTACGTAAAGTAATCAATGATAAGGACGATCCGCGTGAGACGATTCTTGACTATGCGATTACGATTGATGAGGAGCTTGTCAAGAAACGTAAGGAATTCGGATTACCTACAGAATAGCAATAGAGTCCTTTAAGGGAGAGAACAATGGCAGAGTATATTAAAAAGTATTTTCAACTGCGCAAGCACAATGCCAAGGTGGCATGGAAAAAGGCGAAGAGAAGTAAGATGTGTTATCTTTTCATCCTTCCCTACGCTGTACTGTTCACGATGTTTTACATTCTTCCGGTTTGTACTTCCATCTTCTTCAGTTTTACAAACTACAATATCTTGGAGTCGCCGGATTTCATCGGAATTACGAACTACGTTAACCTGATCCTGCAGGATGATATCTTCCTGCAGGCGATCAAAAATACATTCCTGATTGCGGTCATTACCGGTCCGCTGGGATACATGGCAGCATTCCTGTTCGCGTGGCTGATCAACGAGCTGCCAAGATGGGTGAGAACCATCGCGGTCGTTGTATTCTATGCACCGAGTATTGCCGGAACGGTATTCCAGATCTTTACGATCTTCTTCCGAGGGGATGCATACGGATATGTAAACTCCATATTGATGGAAATGGGATTGATTGACGGTCCGATCCTCTGGCTGACGAACCCGAAATACATGCTTCCGGTATGTATGGGCGTTATCCTCTGGATGAGTTTGGGAACCTCCTTCCTGTCATTCGTCGCAGGTCTTCAGGGCGTTGACAGATCCATGTATGAAGCCGGTTACATGGATGGTATCAAGAACAGATGGCAGGAGCTTTGGTACATTACTTTACCGAGTATGAAACCTATGTTGATGTTCGGTGCGGTTATGACCATTACACAGTCCTTTGGTGTATGTGACGTAACCATGGCGCTGTGCGGTTATCCGAGTACCGACTACGCGGCGCGTACGGTTGTAACCCACTTGTTTGACTACGGTTTCTCAAGATTTGAGATGGGATATGCATCGGCGATTGCAACGTTGCTGTTCCTGATGATGATCTTATGTAACAAAGCAATCCAGAGTCTGTTAAGAAGAGTAGGAACGTGATGATTATGAGAGAGAAAAAAGAAAAGCAAGAAAAAGCTTACAAGAAAAAACCGGCAATCTTAAGAAAAAGACAACCGAACAGATCCCGTATCGGAGATTTCTTCGTATATCTTTTCTTACTGTTAGTAGCAGTAGTAATGGTTATCCCGTTGGTATTTGCGATCAGTAATGCATTGAAGCCTTTGGATGAGTTGTTCCGTTTCCCACCGAAGTTCTTCGCACAGAATCCGACACTGGATAACTTCCAGGATCTGTTTGTTACAATGGGTAAATCCTGGGTATCGTTCTCAAGATACGTTTTCAACACAGTGTTTATAACGGCAGTTGGTACATTTGGCCATCTGATCATTGCTTCCATGGGTGCATTCGTACTTGCAAAGTATGATTTCCCGGGCGGCAAACTTTTCTTCAAAATCGTTGTAACCGCGTTGATGTTCAACTACTATGTAACGGCCATCCCGAACTACTTGATCATCAGCAAACTGGGCTGGGTTGATACATATTGGGCAATCATTGTTCCTGCATTTGCAGCTCCTATGGGATTGTTCCTGATGAAACAGTTCATGGAAGGTCTTCCGATGTCTCTGATTGAGGCGGCTAAGATTGACGGAGCCAACGAATGGAAAGTATTCCGGAGCATTGTAATGCCGAACGTAAAACCTGCATGGCTTACATTGATTATCTTCTCAGTACAGGGCTTGTGGAATAACAAAGCAGCTACATTCATCTATTCAGAAGAGAAGAAAACTCTTGTTTATGCATTACAGCAGATCCAGAGCGGTGGTGTTGCACGTACCGGTCAGGCTGCTGCAGTAACTGTAGTCGTTATGATCGTGCCGATCCTGATTTTCATTCTCTCCGAGAGCCAGATTCTCGAGACAATGGCAAGTTCAGGTTTGAAAGATTAATGGTAAATGAAATGTAAGGAAGAGGTTGGCTTATGAAGAGGAAAAGAGTACTGCGTTTGTTTGCTGTATTGATAGCGGTCATGACATCTTTGATGATTCCCATGACGGTCAGCGCGGATTTGGGTTACTCCTACAACTACGACTGGTGGGAAGACATCCAGTATTCGCCGGACCCGTATGAGGTTGTGGGTGTTTACTCCTTTGAGGATTTTGGACTGGATGTGAACTTCAAGTCCCCGGACAGTCTGTATATCATTGACAACACCCTCTATATTGTGGATACGGGTAATAACCGCATCCTTGAGGTTGTAAGAGAAGAGAACGGAGCGCTGACGCTGGCGCGGGTAATTGATCATGTTGTTGGCGTTACGCCTTCCACGTTCAATACTCCTATGGACGTTTGCGTGGATGTGGATGGATATATCTACATCACGGACAAAGGAAACAATCGTATTCTGAAGGTAACCAAGAATCTGAGGGTTGTCCAGACGTTTACAAAACCGACGGATAATACGTTTGACCAGTCACTGGCATTTCTGCCGGAGAAGATCGTGGTAGATGAGGTCGGACGTGTGTATTGTATCGCTGAAAACGTGAACAAGGGTCTGATCAAATATGAATCCAACGGAGAATTCAAGGGATTTACCGGTGCCAGTCAGGTAACCTATGATTGGATAGACTACCTGTGGAAGAAACTTTCTACCAAAGCACAGCGTGCTGCCATGGAATCTTTCGTGCCGACAGAGTATGATAATATTGCAATGGACGATGAAGGATTCATCTATGCATGTACAACAAACGTAAAGGCAAGTACACTGCGGGATGGTAGTGCAAAACCGATCAGAAGACTGAATCTGATGGGTAGCGATATCCTGATCCGAAACGGTAATACAAGAGTAATCGGTGATGTTCAGTGGGAATCCGGTGCCGGATATTCGGACTATTCGCTGATTACGGATGTATGTCCGCTGGATGAAGGCGTGTATGTAGCACTGGATAAAAACCGTGGACACATCTTTGCATATGATAATCAGGGTAATATGTTATATGCATTCGGAGGCCCCGGAGGAAACCTGGACGGACATTTTGAGAAGCCCTGCTCCATTGACAATATGGGACATGATCTGTTTGTTCTGGATCCGACATATAACAGCATCACCGTATTCACACCTACCGAGTACGGACGGCTGATGTTCGATGCAATCCGACAGTACAATCAGGGTGATTACATCACCAGCGGTGAGACCTGGGAGAAGGTACTCGCCATGAACGGTAACTGTGATCTTGCATATATCGGTATCGGTCGAAGCCTGCTTCGACAGAAGAAGTACAAGGAAGCCATGGAATATTTTGAACTGAAGTTCGATGACGACAACTATTCCAAGGCGTTCAAACAGTACAGAAAACAATGGGTGGAAGAGCATATTGCCCTGATCATTGTTGTGCTGATTGTACTGATTGTGATTCCGCTTGCAATCGGTAAGGTCAAGAAAATTAAGCATGAGATTGATATCGCAGATATCTTCAGAATATAGGGGAGGGGGAGAAAAATGTTTGCTGCATTAAAGAAAAAAGAAACATATCAGCATTATTTCAAAACATTAAGGTATACCCTTCATGTTCTTACCCATCCGCTGGACGGATTCTGGGATCTGACACATGAGAAGAGAGGTTCCCTTGCGGCAGCCAATACAATCGTCATTCTGACGGTGCTGGCGAAACTGATGACACTTCAGTATACAAGTTTCCTGTTCCTGCATGTGTATTGGCCGGGTATCAATATTTTCCTGTACATTGCCAGTATTCTTTTCCCGCTGGCACTGTGGAGTATCGGTAACTGGGCGTTGACAACACTGTTCGATGGAAAAGGTCGTCTGAAACAGGTATATATGGCAACCGCTTATGCGCTTACGCCGATGCCTTTGATCCAGTTCCCGTTGATTATCTTAAGTAATGTGGTGACTGCACAGGAAGGCGCGTTCTACAAGGTATTCAACTCCATCTCCTATGCGTGGGTGGTTGTCCTGATTATTGCGGCTATGATGCAGATACATGAGTATTCCTTAAGTAAGGCGGTTTTCTTCTGTATCGCAACTGTATTTGCAATCGCAGTTATGATTTTCCTGTTGCTTCTGTTCTTCAACCAGATCAACCAGGTAATCTCTTATGTAGTATCTATTGTGAAAGAAATCCTATTCAGGCTATAGCGTCGCGAGGAAGGAAGAGACTATGAAAAAGGAAAAATCAGTCAGAAAAGCTGAAAGAATGAAGAAAATAAAAGCTACGCTGAAAAGTTTGATTGTACCTTGTATCATTCTTGCGATCATTGGCGTTGCTGTGGCTGCGATTTTCATCTTCAAACCGGTTACGGAAGAGCAGGAGATCGTCAGACCAAACAATAATGCAGGATTCGAGGGCGATATCGTACTGGAGAACAGTGAATTAAAAATGGTCATGGATCCTGCTACCACACAGTTCCGGGTTGAGGTGAAGGATACCGGTGCTGTCTGGTATTCCAATCCGGAGGGGGGAGCGGAGGATCCGCTTGCCAAAGACTCGGAGAGATATAATCTGCAGTCCACCATGATTATTACATACAGTACCATCAATGGTGTCGACACTCCGCTGAACAATTATCAGTACAGTGTTATGAATCAGATCTACGAGATCGATGCAACAGATGATGCGATTACCATCCTGTATTCGGTAGGTAACGTTAAACCGGAGTATGTATTCCCGGCAATCATCGCACAGGACAGATATGAGGCGCTCATGGCAAATCTGCCGGAAGAGGGCGTCCGGTATATGAAGGATTACTTCAAACTGATTGATATCAATAACCTGAAAGGCGGAGATGCCAAGAGGAAAGATGAATATCTGGCCAATTTCCCGATCCTGGAGGAAGGTCCATGCTATATGACTTTCACCACGGATTCCACGAAGCCGTATATCATGCTGAAGATCCAGGAGTGGTTCGAACTGGCAGGGTATACCTATCAGGATTATCTGCTGGACAAAGAAAACGATTTACGCCAGTCCAGTGATGAAACTCCGGTATTCAATGTCAAGGTAGAGTATACGCTGGATGGGGATCAGCTGGTAGTAAGGGTTCCTATGGAAGACATCGAATACCGCAGCGATTATCCGCTGATCGGAATTACAATGCTTCCTTACTTCGGTGCAGGATCCATGGAGGATGAAGGATTCCTGTTTGTTCCGGAGGGGGGCGGAGCCATTATCAATTTCAACAACGGAAGAGTATCTCAGCCTGCATATTATGCCAATATGTACGGATGGGATATGGCGCAGAGACATATCAACGATTCCGTAGTGCATGAGACAGGGGCATATTTCAATGCATTCGGCGTTTCTCATAATGACAATGCATTCCTGTGTACATTGGAAGACGGTTCTTCCTATGCAGCAATACAGGCCGATATCAGCGGTAAACTGAATTCTTACAACTATGTGAATTCCTACTACACGATCTGTCACAGGGAACAGTATGATGTGGCGGGTAAATATCTGGGTAAGATGTTTGTCTATGAGAAGAAGCTTCCGGATGAAGAGCTGGTGCAGAGATACCATTTCGTAGATTCCGGCAGCTATGTGGACATGGCAAAAGCATATGGTGACTATCTGGATGAGAAGATCGGGTCCGACTGGACAGAGGTTGAGAATGCGGATGTTCCGGTTGCAATCGAGATTGTCGGTGCGGTTGACAAGAAAGAACAGGTTTTAGGTGTTCCGGTTTCCAGACCGTGGAAACTGACTACATTCTCGGAAGCAGTAGATATGCTGAAAGAACTGCAGGAAGCAGGCATGGATAACATCTCTGTGAAACTGTCCGGGTGGATGAACGGCGGTGTAAAGCAGACTATGCTGGATAACGTGAAGGTTATCTCCAAACTGGGTGGCAAGAAGCAGTTGAAGAAGCTGATCCAGTATGCCAATGAAAACGGTATTCCGCTCTATCTGAACGGTATTACCCAGTATGCAATGCAGAACAAAAGCTTTGACGGGTTCTCCGTCTTCAGCGATGCTGCGAGATATGTAAGTAATGTAAAAGCTGAATTGTATGAATATTCCACCATCTGGTTCGGCCAGGTTACCTGGGAAGGTGTGGAGCCCTACTATCTGCTGAAAGCAAAACTGGTTGACAATATGATGAAGAACCTGTATTCCTTTGCAGATAAGTATGATGCCAATGTTGCCTTCCAGGATGTGGGATGTGACTTGTCCGCAGACTACACCAAGAAGAATGTGGTTTCCAGAGAGGCTTCCAAGCAGATTCAGATCGCACAGCTGGAAAAGATTCATTCGTCCGGCATGAGCGTTATGACGAACATGGGTAATGATTATTCCCTGCCGTATACGGATTTCATCACCAACATGGATCTGAACGGTAGCGGATATACGATTCTGGATTATTCGATCCCGTTCTATCAGATCGCGATCCACGGACATCTGAACTATACCGGCGAGGCTCTGAATCTGACCCAGAATTATCTGGATGAGCTGCTGACGAGTGCAGAGTACGGAGCAGGACTTCAGTTCTCTATCATGAGGGCAGATTCCGGCGCATTGCAGAAAACATTGTATACACAGTATTTCGGTGCTGATTTCGCAGGATGGAAAGATCGGATTGTGGATATCTATACCAGATACGAGAACGAGATGAAAGGACTTTACAACCAGTCCATTACAGATCATCAGATTCTTGAGGATGGCGTTCGGGTGACCACCTACGAAGACGGAACGAAGGTATATGTCAACTATACCTACAACGAGTACAGCGGTAATGGCGTAACAGTACCTGCACGGGATTACCGTGTGGTAAGATAGGAATAAGAGGAAAGGGTAAAAAAGATGAAGAATAGGAATAAACTTAAAGGTCTTCAGAAACGAAAAGCAATATCGGGTTACCTCTTTATTTCACCGTTCATTATCGGTTTCCTGGTATTTATGATCAGACCGTTGTTCCAGTCTTTTTACATGAGTCTGTGCCGGGTTGATATGGGTCCTGAAGGACTGAAGAATACATTCATCGGTCTTCAGAATTACAAATATGCGTTTACTGTAGATATCGACTTCAACCGGATGCTTACGACAGAGTTGAAAGATATGGCGATCAAAACACTGGCGATCATGGTATTCAGTTTCTTGGTTGCATTGATTCTGAACCAGAAGTTCAGGGGAAGGGCAGTTGTTCGTGCCATTTTCTTCCTGCCGGTAATCCTGTCCTCCGGTGTCATTCTTGGCATTGAGTATGACAACTCCCTGTTGTCCAGTTTGCAGGATACCATTAAGAAATCCAATGAGTTTGCCAATGTCAATGATGTCATAGAAGATGTGTTGAATGCACTGGATATTGGTAGAGGATTGATGA
>JAEDCX010000082.1 GCA_016293925.1 Lachnospiraceae bacterium
CCGGTGTTCGCAGAGTTCTCTTCTCCGGAGCCTGTCCCGTTACCGGAGGTATCTGCGCCGTCACCATTTCCGGTATTGTCCTCCTTTTGTTCCGTATCATCCTTCCGATTCGTATCCGTATCCTCCTTGGAGGATGTATCCAGCTTCGTCATGGTCAATGTAACATCTGCGGCCATGGCACCTACATTCAGATACTGGGTTGTCGTCTGATAGCCGTCCGCTGCCAGAATAATCTGATGAATTCCTGTCGTCAGAATCACCGGATGGCTGATATCCGTCTCCACAGAGTCGATATACACTCTGGCATTGTCCGGTAGGACCGTAAACGTCACGGTTCCCACGGTGGGTCCCGCAATCTCAATCTCGCCCAGATCCAGTTCTGTTTCCTGACCGCGTTCCACCGTAATCGGATAATTCTCATTGACCCCGTTGTAACTTACCAGAGCCGTATATTCTCCTTCCGGTACAGTAATCAGCATACCGTCCCGAATCGCCTCAATACCGGTTCCGATCTGTATCCAGCCGCCATCCACCGCGTCCGCATTGACGACACGGACATATCCGTGTCCCCGATCCAGCAGAATGCTGTAGATCGTCCTGTCGATCCCGACGATCGTCACCTCATCTCCGGCAATCAGCTGATCCAGCGTAATCAGGCTGTCCCCTGACGCCACCACCAGGGCATCATTCATCCGATAGGCATCCTCTCCCAGATACATGCCCTCCGGTGTCAGAGTGTACTTCGTCACCCGGTCATAATACCAGGAATCCGGACTGATCATAAGGGATGTCAGCTGCTTATCCCCTTTCCGGAAACGCACCCTGACCAGATCGCCGACCCGAAACTGGGACCAGACCATAGCCGTCCCATGCTTGTCCGTAACGGTTGTTTTGGCGTCATACCGGAGCGTATACTGCTGATTCAGATCCAGATTCAAAAGGGTAACCGTTTTCTGTTCTGTATCCATCGCCATCAGAACCGCCGTATCTTCACTATCATAATGACCTGCTTCTGCCGGCTGATACGGATTGTCGGAAACCGGATTTCCTGTCCGGCTTCTGCCGCAGGAAACGGTTACGATCATCATCATGACAGCCAGCACGCAGGCCAATCCTCTTCTCGTATTTCTCACAGAATCTTAACCTCCGTCCTTAGCGTTAGTATACATGAAATCATCCGAAAAAGAAATGCTTATTCAAAAAACTCTCCCGCGCCTTCTGCTGCTCCAGCAAAACCCTCAGTTTCTCTTCGATTTTACCGGACAATAACGATTTCGGACCGTTGAAATAACAATTCACAATCTTCCTGAATTTGTCCGGATAGAGCAGCCTCAGAAACAGATTTCTTCTCTCCTGATCCTCCAGCGCGTTGATTTTCTCGTATTCCTCCAGAATACCGATCCCTACCGCCTCATTCCAGTCATTTTTCTCCATGGCCTTCCGCAAATAATAATACAGATCCCGCACCCGTGTCTCCTGCATGGCATTCTCGAAATTGATCACGGTCTGCCGGCTGTCGGCAAACAGAATATTGTGATACTGATATTCCCCGTGAATATACTGGCCGGACTCGGCTGCCTCACGATACATCGCCGTAAAGTTCTCGGCTTCACACATGACCGCCACACACTCCGCCTGTTCCATATATGGAGCATATTCCCGCAGCAGAAACAGTTCAAACTCCGTGCGCTGGCTTTTGTGCTTCAGATACCGCAGAACCTTCCTCAATTCCCGGTTATGCCTGCAAAATTCCTCCATCAGTGGATTGTTCGTATCCGGATCGCCGGATTCCATTGCATTTCCGGTCGTAAACAGTGGGTCTGATATCTTCATGACACGATGTAGCCCGGCCAGCAGTCTTGCCCCGTACACCAGTTCCTTACGGTCATGAATATCACATTCTCTTCCCTCCCGGAACTGCTTCACTATGTACGCGGCTTCATTGCGATCCTGTACATACCACTGCCCTTCCCTGGTGGCAAGATAATGATCCGTCTCACACACGCCTGCCTCATCCACCTGTGTTACCAATCGCTCCAGAATCGGAAGCTTCTCTTTGCGCCGGGTATATTCCCGAATCTGATACAGTCCCTGCTCCGTTTCCAAAATAATAGCGCCCCGCCCCTTACGGGAGCGAAGCACTGTAAGATCATAATTCTCCAATAGCGACAATACTCTGTCATTCACATGTAATGCCCTCCCTTTCGTAATCTATCCTATCTTATGAGGGGGACAAGTGAAGTATGATGCTATTGATGAAGTTTCTTTACATATTCTGTTAAAAAAGCACGGTCATTTCTGGCAGGATCATCCAGAACCATCTGAAGCATGGACTCCAGAAGATCTCCCATTTCCTGCCCCGGCTGTACGCCCAGGGCGATCAGGTCCCGCCCGTTCAGTGCCAGTTGTTTTAGGTTCAGACACTCCTTTTGTTCCAGAATGTTCCGGTAGATCTGCTCTACGCTGCGAATCCGATCCAGCTTCTCCTCGCGCATATAGTCACTCTGACCCATAGTATCTGCTCTTTTTATCTGCAGGAACAGTGGGAAGAGATCCGTTCCCATTCCGGAAGCGGCACGCCTGACTGCCTTTGCGGAAGGATCCACCTTCAGGTCATGCTTCTCCACCAGCCTGCATACACGGTTCATGGTGTCCGAATCGAATTTCAGACGACGCATGATCCCTGCTGCCATCTGCGCACTGATCTTCGGATGCCCGTGAAAATGATCAATCCCCACATCATCCGTCGTCCGGGTTTCTGCCTTGCCGAAATCATGGAACAGCATGGTTAGGCGCAGTACCTTGTCATTCTCCACATGTACCAGCGTTTGAATCGTATGCTCCCCCACAGAAAAGCAGTGATGGGGATTGTTCTGCTCAGTTTCCATGATCCGGTCGAATTCCGGCAAGATCACCGCCGTAATCCCCAACGCATACAGATCCCTCATCTTCTCCGGATGGTCAGAAATAAGCAGCTTCACAAGTTCCACCTGGATACGTTCTGCACTGATCCGGGTCAATGTAGGCGCCAGTTTCCGGATCGCCGTTGCCGTGGACTCCTCAATCCGTGCATCCAGCTGTGCGGCAAAACGAACCGCCCGCATGATGCGTAGCGCGTCCTCATGAAATCGTTCTGCCGGCTCTCCGACACACCGGATCACACCCTTCTCCAGGTCCTCCGCGCCGCCGAAGCAATCGATCAGGCCGGCCTCGTCATTGTATGCCATGGCATTGACGGTAAAATCCCTGCGTTTCAGATCTTCTTCCAGGTTCGGAGTAAATGTAACCTCCGCAGGATGCCTTCCATCCTCATATCTGCCGTCAATCCGATAGGTTGTGACTTCATACCCGGTCTTATCGAACAGCACCGTTACCGTTCCGTGCTGTATGCCGGTATCAAATGTGCGGCGGAATAATCGTTTCACTTCCGCCGGTTCGGCACTGGTTGTAATATCCCAGTCACTGGGAATTCTGCCAAGCAGGCTGTCACGCACACAGCCACCCACAGCATATGCTTCATATCCCGCTTCCTGCAGGGTCTGTATGATTTTTTTCACGTCCCCGGGCAACTGAATTCTCATGCCTGCTCCTTCCTGTCCGCCGGAAGGGAAAAACGGAAAGCCCCCGTTATACGAGCGCCACCGTCTCCCGTGCGATGGCAAGCTCCTCATTGGTCGGAACCACCATAACCGTCACCGCACTGTCCGGTGTGGAGAGAATGATCTCTTCCCCACGCACCTGATTCTTCTCTTCCTCTATTGTTACGCCAAGATAACCAAAATACCTGCAGATCATCTCTCTGACCTCCGCGTTGTTCTCCCCTACGCCGGCCGTGAACGCGATCACATCCACACCGTTCATGGCTGCCACGTAGGAACCGACATACTTGGCCACACGGTATGCATATGCCTCCAGAGTGGTTTTGGCAAGCTCGTTTCCTTCCGCCGAAGCCTTCGCAAGATCCCGGAAATCACTGGAGATCCTACTGAGTCCCAGGACGCCGGATTTCTTGTTTAAGATGGTATTTACTTCTTTGGCTGTGCAGCCTTCCTTATCTGCAATAAAATCAACGATTGCCGGATCAATATCTCCGGAACGGGTTCCCATGATCAATCCTTCCAGCGGAGTGAGACCCATACTGGTATCAACACATTTCCCATGATCTACGGCAGAAATGCTGGCACCGTTGCCCAGATGACATACGATGATCTTCAGATCGTCTCTGGATCTGCCAAGGATCTCGGCGGCCCTTGCGCTGACAAAATCATGGCTGGTTCCATGGAAACCATATCTCCTGACCTTATATTTCTCATAATACTCGTATGGTATACCATAGAGATAGGCTTTTGCAGGCATGGTCTGATGGAACGCCGTATCAAATACCCCAACCTGGGGAACCTCCGGCATCAGTTTGCTGCAGGACCGGATTCCGATCAGGTTCGCAGGATTATGCAGAGGTGCAAGCTCATTGCACTCTGTGATCGCCTCCAGCACTTCGTCTGTCAGGATAACCGAACCGGAGAATTTCTCGCCGCCATGTACGATCCGGTGTCCGATGGCATCAATCTCATCCAGTGAAGCAATGCACCCGCTCTCCGGATCTGTCAGTGCTTCCAGAACAAACTGGACTGCCGCCGTATGATCCGGCATATCCAATTCTTTTTTGATCTTATCCATACCTGCAGGCTGGTGTGTCAGCATACTGCCTTCAATACCGATTCGCTCGCACAGACCCTTGGCCAGTACTTCCTCTGTTTCGGAATCAATCAACTGATATTTTAATGATGAACTACCGCAATTAATTACCAATACCTTCATAATGATACCCAATCCTTTCCGGTGGTCTGCACGCACCAGACCCCTGTTCCACGCCTCCAATGCGGTTCCGCACTTTGTATGCAATCGCCCGCTTAATATGCTCTTCCCCACAGAACCATCTTCTTCGCAGGTTTTCCGCAGCAGATGCAATAATCGCTGACGTTCTCCTGTTCGAAGGGCATACAACGGCTGGTGGCGCCGGTCTTCTCTTTGATCTCATCCTCACAATCCTGATTGCCACACCACATTGCCTTAATGAAACCCGGCTTCTCATCCAGATTCCGGTTGAATTCTTCAAAGCTGGTGGCAACACAGGTGTGCTCCTCCAGATGCTTCTTTGCTCTCTCGAACATATCCTTCTGGATCTCTGCCAGCAATTCCGGAATCTTCGCTTCGATATCAGTTAATGCAACCTCCAGTTTCTCTCCCGTATCCCGGCGCACTACCACACATCTGCCAGCCTCAATGTCTTTGGGTCCGATCTCAATACGAACCGGAATACCGCGCATCTCCTGCTCGGAGAATTTCCACCCCGGAGTTTTCTCGGAATCATCCAGTTTCACCCGGACACCCTCACCGAAGGCTTTCGTTCCGGCAAGAATGCTCTTCAATTCTGCTGCTTTGTCCAGGACACCCTCTTTATGCTGTGCGATCGGAATGATCATCACCTGGACAGGTGCAATTCTCGGAGGCAGCTTCAGTCCGGAATTGTCTCCGTGAACCATGATGATACCACCGATCAGACGGGTACTCATACCCCAGGATGTCTGATGTACATACTGCAGGGAATTGTCCTTGGCTGCATACTGAATGCCAAAAGCTTTGGCAAATCCGTCTCCGAAATTGTGGCTCGTGCCGGACTGCAATGCTTTACCGTCATGCATCAGTGCTTCGATGGTATAGGTTGCTTCCGCACCTGCAAATTTCTCCTTATCGGTCTTGCGGCCTTTGATTACCGGCATCGCCAGCACTTCCTCGCAGAACTGTGCATACAGATTCAGCATCCGGATAGTACGCTCTTCAGCCTCCTCTGCCGTGGCATGTGCCGTATGACCCTCCTGCCACAGGAATTCCCGGGAACGTAAGAAGGGTCTCGTTGTTTTCTCCCAACGCACAACGCTGCACCACTGGTTGTATACCTTCGGAAGATCACGATAGGACTGTACGATATTCTTGTAGAAATCACAGAACAGTGTCTCTGAGGTAGGTCTGACACACAGTCTCTCCTGTAACGGTTCCAGACCACCGTGGGTAACCCAGGCTACTTCCGGCGCAAATCCTTCCACATGATCTTTTTCCTTCTGTAAGAGACTCTCGGGAATAAACATCGGCATGTAAACATTCTCCACGCCCGTCTCCTTGAATCTGGCATCCAGCTGTCTCTGGATATTCTCCCAGATTGCGTAACCTGCAGGCTTAATGATCATACAGCCCTTCACGCTGGAATAATCGATCAGTTCTGCCTTTTTCACCACATCCGTGTACCACTGCGCGAAATCCACATCCATGGATGTGATCGCTTCTACCAATTTCTTATCTTCTGCCATTTTTACTCCTCCCCGGACATTCCGTGTATCCGTTTCTGATACGATAAGATAGTTTCTCTTGCGAGATTCTCCGCCTGCGGCGGATCGCATCGACGACATATTCCGGCGTCGCAATGCGATAAAAAAAGTACCACGGTCTCCAGCCCTCAAGGGACCGGTTCTCCGGCGGTACCACCCTAATTAATGTCACGGACCATACCCTTGGGGCATGCTCCTTCCATTCCACTCAACGATCCCTTAACGCGGGATTCACGCTGTATTTTCATACAGGGCTCCGAGGCAGGTTCCCGAACAGATTGCTTAAGAATGTTCCACCCATCATTCTCTCTCTGGAAAGATCTCTTCCGTACTAGCCCTCTTCATTGCCTTCTATTGTATTCTTCATGCTGCAAAACTGCGGTATACAGTCGATTGTAGGATAGTTTTCCTGATTTGTCAACTCTTGACGCCGGGATATTCCTCCACAAACTGCTTCAGTTCCCGATCCTGCAGTCCCAGGGCGGTGCCCACCATCACACATGCATAGACAACCTCCGTTGTCATGCCGTACAGCGGTATTCCTCCCGCCTCCCGAATCCGGCTTCCGGTCACATAGATGCCGTCACCCGATTCCATCGGCGTCACAAACACCGGAATCTTCTCTCCGGCACACCTGTCCAGAAGATACAGTAGTGATACGGAATCCATCCCATCCGCACAGGCTGTCTGGGCATGATAGGTCTCATGAACGATTGCCGAAACATGTGCAAGCAGGAGGCGGTCATACCGAAGCCCCACATAGGGCTTTACCAGAAGCACATCATTCCGAAGTTCACCCAGTCTGCGAATCAGCATGGCATACCGGCTCCCGCCTTTCCCATCCGGACTGCATATCGGTTCGGGAGCAATCTCGCTTCCCTGCATGGTCTCCGGCACCCCGAACATACCGGCACTGCTGAAATCATCGGAATAGGGGACACACTGCCGGAGTCTGTCTCCCCGGTGCAGATACACCACACCGTCCGAATTGCGGTACACCGCATAGACACCCGCAGGCAATCCGGTACAGATCAATTCCACGCTTCTCCGGAAATTCGCATTCCCATTGGCTCCCTCCGTGTCTGGGGGCAGCTGGGAAGAAACGAGAATCACCGGACAATCCACACCCCGAAGCATCACGGAAAGCAATGCCGCCGTGTATGCCAGCGTGTCTGTTCCGTGGGCAATGATCACGCCGTCATATGCCCGGTAATCCACGTCCCGCAGATAAGCGATCAGCGTATTCCAGGTTTCGGCTGTCATATTCTCACTCAGTACATTCATCACCTGGACAGTTGTAAACTCCGTTCCCGCATATTCCGAACCGGATTGCCGGAACCGGTTCACAATCAATCGCTCCGCACGGTCCACATCCGGTCTGCGGTTCCTGTTATTCTCATCTCCGAAAGAACAGATCGTCCCTCCGGTAAACACCAATAAAATCTTACCCATCTCGCTCCTCTATCCATTCCCCACACGACTGCCAGAGAATCCGGTTTCCGAATCATCTACAGTATATCACACCCTGCTCTCCCTGTCAGATATTTCTCTGTAAATCTCCCGGATCAAAAGATAACTGACGGGGCCTGTGAGAATACCGACGATCCCATAGAGCCGGATGCCCAGATAAATGGTCATCAGCAGGAGAATCGGATGGATTCCGGAGTTCTTCCCCATGATCTTCGGCTCCAGATAATCCCGCAGCACCATACAGATGATATAGAGCAGGATACAGCCTGCCGCCCGCAGGAGCCGCCCCGTAATCACGTTCCAGACCGCCATGGGAACCAGTGTAATACCGGTCCCGATAAAAGGCAGGGCATCCAGGAATCCAATCCCGGGGCCGATCAGCCACGGATAAGGGTACCCCATGATCCATACTCCTGCCGTAACCGTAGCCGCAATGATGAGAAACATGATCAGCTGGGTTTTGAAATACGCCTTCAGCATATCGCATACTCCTTTTCCGATACGGTAGACAGGCGCAAACCAGTCCTCTCTATGCAGCCTTTCCCGGAGGGAGTCATACTCTTTTACCAGCATCGTACAGAAAATCACAATAACTGCCCACACAATTCCGATGGCAGATATGATTTTCACAACCCGCAGGCAATACCCGGACAAAAGCGGAACGCCCTGTACCAGCAGGATATCTTCCACATACGCCTCCCCTTCATGCAGCATATCGGTCAGCTCCTTACCTCCGGCGATTCCGGCATCCTCCAGAAATGTCACACACCGGTCAAAGCATGCGTTACACTGATCCACCGCAGACGAATAACAATCCCTGATTCCGGCGATATTAACCAGCAGGAAGCGTCCTGCCAGAATCGCCAGCAGGAGAGGTACACATCCGGCCAGAAACAGAATGACACTTGCCGTAAGTCCTTTGCCCAGATGTATTTTGTTGCGCAGAAAACTCAGCAGCGGATTCAGCAGTCTCACCAGCAGGAGCCCCAGCACGAACGGAAAAATATACCCCAGCAGATAACGCATGCCAAGATACACGCCTACGGTAATCGCCGCCATCTGTATGAATTTCCGAAATCCGGGAGATAATGATTGCAGCATATGAAAAATCCTCATCCATTACGTCATACTTGAAACAGTACCCGGTAATAGTATGAGGATTAT
>JAEDCX010000083.1 GCA_016293925.1 Lachnospiraceae bacterium
GCAATCAGTCATCGTCATTATCCACGGGAGGAAGAGAGAACGTGAATTCTGTTCCGACTCCTTCCGTGCTGACCACATTAATATTCTCACCATGGGCACGGATGATCTCCCGGGTAATCGAGAGTCCTAATCCCGTGCCTTTTTTGTCTTTGCCCCGGGAAAGGTCTGTTTTGTAGAAACGATCCCAGATTTGTTTGATATTTTCCTTCGGAATTCCGATTCCGTTGTCCTTGACACTGACGAAAACCTTATTATGCTTCAGGTTGGATTCAATGTGGATCATGGAGTTGTGATGGGAAAACTTGATGGCATTGTCCAGAAGGTTATAGAGTACCTGCTGGATCTTAATAATGTCTGCGTTCACGAACAGGGTTTCACCGGTCAGAACAAGTTCAATCACGATCCCTTTCTCACGGCAGGTGCCCTCAAAGGAGGCAACCGTATTCTTGATGATCAGATTGATGTCGAAGTCCGTCTTCTCTAACATCATGCCCTCGGTGTTCAGATTGTTCAGGGTCAGCAGAGAGTTGGTCAGCTTCGTCAATCGTTCGGTCTCGTGAATCACGATTGTCAGATACTTGTCGTACATTTCGGGCGGAATCGTACCATCCTTCATAGCTTCCAGGTACCCTTTGATGGACGTGAGAGGGGAGCGGAAATCATGGGAGATGTTGGCAACCAGTTTACGCTGGTCATCCTCCCCCCGGGACAGGGTATCCGCCATATAACCCAGGGTGGCCGCCAGATATCCGATCTCGTCCGAGGATTCCACATTCAGCGGATAGCGATAATTACCGGATGCATACTCTTCGGTTGCTTTGGTGATACGCCGGATCGGGAGATACACGATCTCCGTGAAAAAGATCAGGATAATCATGGACAGTAGGAAGAGAATCAACAGGGTAATGTAGAAGATATTCAGGTAGCGGTTGGCGGTATCTGTAATCTGACGCATCGGATAGTGGATGACAACATAGCCCTTTACCGTGAAATCCGAGGTAATCGGAGCCAGAACGGAGATCATCTCTTCGTCAAACGAGCCGAAAAAAGTACCTGTCGTATAGTATTCCCCCGCAGTAATGGTGGGATTGAACCCCTGAACAAATTTCTCAGTCTCCAGATCAATCGGCCGGGAGGTATCCAGAAGAATCCGTCCCGACGGGTTAATGAGCCAGATGGTGGCGGACATGTAAGTATCCAATGCATCCAGCTCGGTCTTGGCGGTATCAATGGTGATTTTGTTGTTGTACAATTCCTCTGCATAGGAAGAGGAGATGAGCATGGCTTCCCGATAGAGAGCTTCCGCTTTATCCCGGACGGTATTATCGGTGATCATCTTGGAAGAAAAGGTGGAGATAATCAGGAATCCGAAAAAACCGAAAATCAAATATGCAAGAAGGAATTTCAGGTACAGTGTTTTTTTCATATGGGG
Organism: Lachnospiraceae bacterium; assembly: GCA_016293925.1. Taxonomy (GTDB): domain Bacteria; phylum Bacillota; class Clostridia; order Lachnospirales; family Lachnospiraceae; genus RGIG4034. Next base: position 1,433 of record JAEDCX010000083.1, read on the forward strand.
CTAATGACTGCCTTTCGTCTCGAATTTATAGCCTATCCCCCAGATGGTGGATAATTTCCAGGAATCGTGATCTTTGATTTTCTCCCGGAGCCGCTTGATATGTACGTCAACGGTTCTGGTGTCGCCGATGTATTCATAGCCCCAGATCTGATCCAGCAGCTGCTCCCGGGTAAATACATGGTTCGGGGAGGAGGCCAGGAAATACAGGAGTTCCAGCTCCTTCGGCGGCATATCCACATTCTGTCCCATGTAGAGCACGGAGTAATTGGTCAGATTGATGATCAGATCCGGATATTCCACCATTTTATCGGAATGACCGGCGGTGGTGGAGACGGCGGATTTGTAGCGGCGGAGTACTGCTTTGACGCGGGCAACCAGTTCTTTGGTATCAAATGGTTTTTCCATATAGTCATCGGCACCCAGTTCCAGCCCCAGAACCTTATCAAACACTTCTCCTTTGGCAGACAGCATAATGATGGGCGTGGATTGTTTGGAACGTATCTCACGGCATACCTGATACCCATCGATACCCGGCAGCATCAGATCCAGCAGGATCAGATTCGGCTGGTAGGAATCCAGGGATGCCAGTGCGGATTCGCCGTCATATACGATCATAGTCTCATAGCATTCTTTGGTCAGGTAGAGCGAAACAAGATCGGCAATATTCGGATCATCGTCTACGATCAGGATTTTCTGTTTTGCAGCCATAGATTGATTCCTTTCTGTTATGAGAATTCCGAAAAGATCAGAATTCCTCCGTTATTTGAATTCCACAATTGTGACACCTGCGTCACCTTCACCCAGTTCGCCGTTGCGGAAGCTCTTTACATAGCTGGTTTTGCGAAGGTGGGACTGGACGGCGCTTCTGAGGGCACCGGTACCCTTGCCGTGTACGATGCGAACAAGAGGAAGCCTTGACAGGTATGCGTCATCCAGATATTTGTCCAGTTCGGCAAGGGCCTCATCCACGGTCTTCCCCAGAAGATTGATCTCATAGGAGATGGTGGCGCTCTTCGATAATTTGGAACGGCTGACGCCGGAGGCAGGTTTCGCCTTGTTCATTTCTTTTAGGTAGGCAGGTACTTCTTCAATCTTCACAAGATCCTTAATGTTCACCCGGGACTTGATGATTCCACACTGTACCTGCAGATTTCCCCGGTCATCCGGCAGGGATGTCACCGTACCCTTTAACCCCATGCTGACCACTTTGACGCTGTCCCCCAACCGTAACTGATCTGCTTTCAGAGTAGGATGGGTCTGCTCCTTACCGGCAGCCAGATTGCTATTCTGCTTATTGATCTTATCCCGGACCTTCTGACGGGCAGCCTCTGCGTCCTTCATACCGTTCATCCGACCGGCTTTCTGCATCTCGCGGATGGTGGCGTCGGCGGTATCCTTGGCTTCCTGCAGAATGTCCCGGGCCTCTTCGCGGGCCTCCCGCAGTATCTTGTCTCTGGAGTCCTCCAGTTTCTCCTGCTTCTCCTGAAGCTTTTTCTTCAACGTCTCAACCTCGGCCTTATACTGCTCCAGCTCCAGACGCTCCTTTTCAATAATGACACGACTGGCCTCCAGATCGGAGATCACATCCTCAAAGGATTCATCCTGCTCGCTGATCTGCTCCCTGGCTTTCTCGATGATGCGGTCAGGAAGCCCCAGCTTGGAAGAGATTGCAAATGCGTTGCTCTTACCCGGAATACCGATCAACAGGCGGTAGGTGGGTCGCAGTGACTCCACATCGAATTCACAGCAGGCATTCTGCACCATATCAGTGGACAGGGCATAGATCTTCAGTTCACTGTAATGCGTGGTAGCCATGGAACGGATCCCACGCTCGTGAAGATCATTCAGAATAGAGATGGCAAGGGCGGCACCCTCGGTAGGGTCTGTTCCTGCCCCCAGCTCATCAAATAAGCACAACGACATATCATCTGCTTCTTGCAGAATGGATACGATCTTCGTCATATGGGAGGAGAAGGTGGAGAGGCTCTGCTCAATGCTCTGCTCATCGCCGATATCCGCGTATACCTCCCGGAAAACCGACAATTCGGAACGGTCCAGCGCGGGAATATGCAGTCCTGCCTGCCCCATCAGTGTGAAAAGTCCAACGGTCTTAAGTGTGACCGTTTTACCGCCCGTGTTGGGCCCTGTAATGACCAGCAGGTCGAACTCTTTCCCGAGATTCACATCTATCGGAACTACCTTATGCTTGTCCAGAAGCGGATGCCGGCCTTTGCGGATATTGATATAGCGGTCTTCATTCATCAGCGGCATGGTAGCATTCATGTCCAACGCCAGACGTCCCTTGGCAAAAATAAAATCAAGCCGTGTCAGCAGATTCTGATTATGGGTCAGTTCTGCCGCGTGTTCCGCTGCCTTGGCAGACAGAAGTGAGAGAATGTACGCAATCTCTTCCTGTTCTGCGATGGCAAGCTCCCGCAAGGTATTGTTCAGCTCTACCACAACTGCGGGTTCGATGAAAAAAGTAGAACCGGTGGAAGACTGGTCATGGACCATACCGGGAACCTGGGACTTGTATTCCGCTTTGACCGGAATACAGTATCGTCCGTCCCGCATGGTGATGACAGCATCCTGCAGATAGGTGCGGTGGGAATTCACCATGGAGGAGAGCTGGGCTCGGATCTTATCATTGGTTGATGTCATGGAACGCCGGATTTCTTTCAGATGGCTGCTGGCATCATCCGCAATCTCGTCTTCGGACAGAATACATCGGCGAATCTCGCCCGACAGAGAAGTGAGAGGCTCCAGTCCGAGGAAATAATCAGACAGGGAATCACCGGTATCCTCGTCGTCTTTTCCCTTACCGTAGGCGCGGACCCTGCCTGCCGTTTCCAGAACATCGGCAATATGCAGTAACTCCTGGACGGACAGAGATGCGGATACCTCCAGCGAACGGATTGCATAACGGATGTCCCGGTTGCCGGCAAAAGAAATATTTCCCTTGCGGATCAGTCTGGATACTGCGTCGGCCGTTTCGGTCTGGTGCAGCGTAATGGAGGCAATATCCGTTTCAGGCTGCAGATTGCGGCATACCTGTTTACCGGGCTCACTGCCCGCGTGTGCAGCCAATCTGTCAATAATCTTATGAAATTCCAGTGTTTCCAATGCTCGTTGATTCATGTTCTGTTTCCTGTCCGTCAATATTTACCGTTATTATAGCACACGGGCGGCGGGAACGTCATTAACTTTTCTTTACTTTGAAGGGCGGATTGAGTATACTTAAGGGTATGTAGAAAGGAAATCATATGTCCGAAACAGAGAATTCAGAAGTAATCAAAGAGAAAATCAAAGCGAAACCCCTGAACAAGAAAAAATTACTCCGCAAGACAGTGATAACCGTGTCCATGGCACTGATTTTCGGCCTTGTGGCGAGTGTAACATTTCTGCTGTTACAACCTGTGTTCAGTAATATGTTGCACCCGAAAAGCGAACAGAAGACAGAGACAATTACATTTCCGGAGGCAGAGCAGGAGATTCTTCCGTCAGACCTTCTGACGGATGAGGATCTGCTGGCATTGGAAAACGGAATGGAAACCGGGGATCCGGATGGACAGAACGGAAAGGGAGAGAACGGAAGCACCGGTGAGAACGGGAATCCGGAACAGGGAGATAAGGACGATCCGGATCATGAACCGGAGGATACATTCTCCATCACGGAAGAACAGTATCAGGCACTGCTGGACGGCATGGAGATCAGTCTGAGCGATTATAAATTACTCTATGCGAAGCTGGCCGAGGTGGTAAGAAACCTGAATCGTTCCATGGTGAATGTAAAGGGAGAATCCACAGATGTCGGATGGTTTGACAACTCCTATAAGAATACGGACTATTCCTGCGGCGTCATCATTCAGAATACGGGTGACGAGTACTTGATTCTGACGGACTACCGAAACCTGCTGAATGCGGACAGTCTCATGGTCACGTTCCATGACGGAACGGCGTCGGCAGCGGAATTGCGACAGATGGATCGCAGTACGGGATATGCGATTGTCAGCGTCTCGGCATCCAAGGTAACGGAGAACACGGCATCCACTCTTCTTGCCGCACCGTTAGGCAGCTCCGGTAACAGCAGTCTTCAGGGAAGTATTGTAATTGCATTGGGAAGTCCTATGGGAGTGAGGAATTCACAGGCGTACGGTATGATTACTTCCGTGGGAAACGCAGTGGAATTGACGGACCGCAACTACAGCATGCTGACCACGGATATCTATGGCAGCAGAAAAGCGGGCGGAATTGTGATGAGCCTGAACGGACAGGTTCTCGGGATCATCGATAACCGCTTCAATGCGGTAGACACGCAGAATCTCATATCCTTTGTGGGGATCAGCGAGTTAAAGCGGATTATCGAGAAGATGTCCAACGGTATCGAGATTCCGTATGTAGGAATTAGGGGTGTTGACGTCACCTATGAGATCGCTCAGGCGAACGGACTGCCGAGAGGAGCGTATGTGAAGGAAGTTGAGATGGATTCACCGGCCATGGCGTGCGGAATCCAGAACGGCGATATTATCGTGAAGATCAATAATACCATGCTGCAGAGCTTCTCGGACTACAGCAATACAGTGATGTCTTCCAGTGTGGGAGATGTGTTGAAGGTAACGGTTATGCGGCGCGGGCAGAATGAATATCAGGAAATCATTCTGGAACTGACTGTCGGGAATCAATGAGAGGGAGATTAGTATGAAGTATATCAAAGATTATGCGGAAGGCGATAAAATGTGTGCGGTATATCTTGTTAAGCACAAGACTTCCGCGATGACAAAGAACGGGAAACCATACGATAATGTAATCCTGCAGGACAAGACGGGTACCATAGATGCCAAGATCTGGGATCCGAACAGTGCCGGGATTGCGGATTTTGACACGTTGGATTATGTTGAGGTAATCGGTGAGATCACCAGCTTTCAGGGAGCACTTCAGGTCAATGTGAAAAGAGTACGTCTCTGCGCTGAGGGCGAATACGATCCGGCAGATTATCTTCCCGTCAGCAGTAAAAATGTGGATCAGATGTATCATGCAGTACTGGAGATCATTGATTCCCTGGAGAATACATACCTAAAGCAGCTGCTGAATGCTTTTTTCCGGGAAGATGAGCAATTCATCAAGGGATTCCGCATGTCCAGTGCGGCCAAAACCATGCATCACGGATTTGTGGGAGGCTTGTTGGAGCATTCCCTGTCCGTAGCCAGATTATGCAATTATTACTGTACGGCCTATCCGATGTTGAAAAGAGACCTGCTGCTCACCGCGGCACTGTTGCATGACAGCGGCAAGATGCGGGAACTGTCTCCTTTCCCGGCGAATGATTATACGGATGAAGGGCAGTTGTTGGGACATATTGTGATCGGCGCCCAGATGATCCGGGAGAAAATCAACACGATCGAAGGATTCCCGCAAACTCTGGCAACTGAGCTGGTACACTGTATTCTGGCCCATCATGGCGAATACGAGTACGGTGCGGCCAAAAAGCCGGCGATCATGGAGGCGATGGCACTTTACTTTGCCGATAATACCGACGCCAAGATGGAGATGCTGACAGAGTTGTTCATGGGCACCTCTGAGCAGGGCTGGCTGGGGTTCAACCGATTATTCGACAGTAATATCAGAGTGACCACAATGGAGTAGAACCGATCATGAACTTGACCAAAAATCAGATCGTGGAATTGACAATCGAAGACATCGGTTCCGAAGGAGAAGGAATCGGTTTCCTGCAGGAGAACGGGCAGCATGAGGAACGCGGTATGGCAATATTCGTCAAGGATACCGTACCGGGCGATGTGGCGAAGATTCGTATCGTGAAAGCGAAGAAGAACTATGCATACGGCAGGCTGGAAGAGATCGTGGCGCCATCGCCGGATCGTGTGGTGCCTCCATGCCCCGTGGCCAGACAGTGCGGCGGATGCCAGATTCAGGCAATGGATTATGCGAGACAGCTTGCCTTCAAAGAGCGCAAGGTAATCAACAATCTGGTGCGGATCGGCGGGTTTGATGAGCAGCGTATCCGTGATATGATGGAGCCCATCGTAGGAATGGAAAATCCCTATCACTACCGAAATAAAGCGCAGTTTCCGGTGGGCTGTGACCGGGAAGGCAATCCGGTGGCAGGATTCTATGCGGGAAGAACCCACAGCATCATTCCCCATACGGACTGTCTGCTTGGCATCCCACAGAATTGTGAGATTATGGACGTTATTCTTACCTATATGAGAGCAAATAAGGTTCCGGCCTATCAGGAAGAGAGCGGACGGGGTCTGATTCGCCATGTGTTGATCCGTGCCGGATTTCGTACCGGGCAGATTATGGTATGTATCGTGATCAATGGGGATCGACTTCCCAACGAGGATAAACTGGTGGAGTCCTTATCCGCATTACCAAACATGACGAGCGTGTCGGTTAATATCAATAAAGAAAACACCAATGTCATCATGGGACGTAAGGTTCGTGTCCTGTGGGGCAAAGAATATATCGAAGACTATATTGGGGAGGTGAAGTTTCGAATCTCCCCTTTGTCATTTTACCAGGTCAACCCGGTACAGACGGAGAAACTATATCGTCTTGCACTGGAGTACGCCGGCCTTACGGGTCGGGAAACCGTGTGGGATCTGTATTGCGGAATCGGGACAATTTCTCTTTTCCTGGCGCAGAGGGCAGCCCATGTCTATGGCGTGGAGATCGTGCCGGAGGCAATCCGGGATGCCAGAGAGAATGCTGCGGTAAACGGCCTGACCAATGCGGATTTCTACGTTGGCAAGGCAGAGGAGGTTCTGCCGGAACAGTTCGAGAAGAACGGCATCCGTGCGGACGTGATCGTGGTGGATCCGCCCAGAAAGGGCTGCGATGAGCTATGCCTGAATACCATGCTCAAGATGCAGCCGGAGCGTATCGTCTACGTGAGTTGCGACAGTGCAACTCTGGCAAGAGATCTCAAGATACTGTGCGACGGAGGATATACCATGGATAGAGTCAGGGCTGTGGACCAGTTTGGGCATACGGTGCATGTTGAGACGGTTGTTCTTTTGTCCCAACAGAAGGCGGATGATTATGTTGAGGTGGAGTTAGAACTGGATGAGCTGGATTTGACTTCTGCTGAGAGTAAGGCGACTTATGCGGAGATTAAGGATTATGTACTGAAAGAACATGGGTTGAAGGTATCTAATCTATATATTTCACAGGTAAAGAGGAAGTGTAGAATAGA
>JAEDCX010000013.1 GCA_016293925.1 Lachnospiraceae bacterium
CTATATCGGGAACGGACAGGTCTGCCATGCAAGTTCGCCGGAAACGGGCATCAAGATTTCTAAACTGAACTACCGGACGCCTACCTGCGCCCGCAGACTGATTGAATAGTGAACGTTTTCGCCAATAAAATGCGTATTTCAGACCACCTATTGAAAAATAGGTGGTTTTTTTGTATCATGATTGCATGAGGGGAGTATACTTATGCGAGAGAGTATTACCAAAGAAGAAAAGGATCTGAATGAACGGACAGCCCTGTGCAGACAGCTTCTGGAGCTTGGCTTTGACAGAGACAAGCTGGAGCGGAATCAATATGATGAGGGGCAGCTTCATGAACTGCTGGAAGGACTTTCGATGAAGCTGGATGTGACGGAATATGATGATCCGTCTTATGTATGGTATCAGATGCGGGAGATCCGTCTGGGGATCCAATACGGCTACGATGCCAAAGGATTACTTAACGATTACGACTGGACACAGCTGGAAGAGATCCGGGAAGGTTATGTGGGCGGACTTAATATTGTAAAATATATGAATCCGCTTCTGTTAAGCCCCCAGATGCGGGAGATCCGTCTGGGACTGGAAACAAATCTGGATGTGGATCTGTACGCCAGACCGGAACTGGATTGGTTCCAGATGAAAGAGATCCGTCTGGGCTTGGAAGAGAAACTGGATGTGTCTGTTTATAATCATGTGAATTATTCGGCAGAAGTCATGCGTCTGATCCGGGAAGGTATGCTGACGGGACATCCTGTCCAGCAGTATGCCGAGCAGGGGCTGGATGCAGAGGTGATCCGGGTGCTGGGACGGGCAGATACACTGGGAATTGACATCATGGATTATGTGAAACAGGGATATGTGGGAGATCAGCTGGCTGAGATTCTGAAATGTCATGAGAAGCATATCCGGATCGATCCATTCCTGTCCCATAGCTTGTACGGAACACAGCTGAGACAGATTCGTCTGGGGCTGGAAGTCGGAGTGGATGTGACGATTTACGCCAAGGACAGTTACGACTGGTTTCAGATGCGGGAGATTCGGGTAGGACTGGAAGAACGGCTGGATGTTTCCCATTATGCCAGCAGCCTGTTTGATCATGCCCAGATGGTGGAGATCCGTCTGGGACTGGAGGCGGGACTGGATGTGTCCTCCTATGCGAAATTCCTGTATTCTGCAGGACAGATGAAAGAGAAACGTCTGGAATTGATGGCAAAGCTGGATGAGGCGCCGGAAAGTGAGTTCGACGAGGCGCAGTCCGCAGAGATTATATTGGGTTTGGAGGCAGGACTTGATGTAGAGGCCTATGCGAAGGTTGCATATTCTGCCGAACAGATGCGTTCCATCAGGGAGAAGATGATGGAAGAGATGTCTGCCCGGAAGGGAGGCATCTAATGGCGACGACTGATACATGGAATTGGAATGAAGACAGCAGGGTTATCATTGCGCCGGATGAGATGAGTGCGGCAGTGTTTGTGTCGAATCCCAGACCGGGTGAGACCTATACGGAAGAGAGTATTATTGCGATTCTGAATCATTACGGCGTGACCCACGGAATTGACATAGGTGTGATCGAAGAGATTCTGCAGGGCGGGATGTACTGTAAGATGATCACGGTTGCCCATGGCAGGGAAGCAAAGGACGGTTGTGACGGATATTATGAATTTCTTTTTGCAACCGAGTTCGCGGCAACACCCCGGATGCTGGAGGACGGCAGTGCGGATTACAGTGATATGGTAATCTATGAGATTGTCCGGAAAGATCAGAAGATTGCGGAATACCACAAAGCCACACAAGGGGTTATGGGGTATACCGTGACCGGCAAAATACGGATGCCGAGACGCGGCAAAGACAAAACCCTGATCCGGGGACGCAATTTCTATCTGGATGAAGCGGGCTTGAATTACTATTCCAATATCGACGGCCGGATTACCTTTGAGAACGGCAAAATCATGATTTCGGAGCTGTGTGTGGTTGACGGGGATCTGAATTCCCGGGTAGGGAACATTGATTTCAAAGGAGATGTGCTGATTCACGGAGATGTATGCAGCGGGATGACGGTTCAGGCAACCGGAAGTGTTGTGGTGGACGGGAAAGTGGAAGCCGCATATATTACCGCGGAGAAAGAGGTTGTAGTAAGACAGGGCGTGTACGGGGATTCCACCGGTATGATCGTGTCCAGGAACGGGAACATCTATGGAAGGTTTTTCGAGGCTGTAACACTGAGAGCAAAGGATCTGATTACCTGCAATTATCTGATGAACTGTGACGCCTATACCGAAGGGGCACTGGAGGTTCTGGGGCGGAACGGTTCCATTACCGCAGGATTTACGGTTGCGATGATGGGGATTACAGCCAATACCATCGGTAGTGAAACGGAGCCGGGAACGGATGTGTCGGTGGGAATCGGCAGGGATTTCCGGAAGGAGGTCCACGAACTGGAAAAACAGATCCAGAAGGTGGAATCCGAGATTGAGGTATTCCAGAATGCGCTGGAAGGACACGCTGCGCTCCGTACGAGGATATTTATGGCCATTGATATGAAAAACGAAGAGTGCAAAGAACTTCGGAAGGATCTGTTGGCGAAACAAAAAACGATGGAGAAAGCAAAAGATTCTGCGGTGCGGGTGCGCGGATGCATTTATCCGGGCAGCGTGGTCCATGTCAACGAGCATTCCATGACGCTGAGGAGTAAACTGGAAAATGTGATGTTTCTAAGACAGGATGAGCACGTATCCATACAGAAGAACGATTCCTAGTTGCATTCCCGCAAAACATGTGTTATACTTGACAAATGTGAGACGCCGAACTCAGAGGAAGGATACTCCGACCTTCTTCTTAGTGAAGGCAGGATACCATATTTTATTAGGAGGATTTACAACATGATCTCTAAAGAGAAGAAAACCGCTATCATGAAAGAGTATGCAAGATGTGAGGGTGACACCGGTTCACCGGAGGTACAGATCGCTGTATTGTCTGCGAGAATTGAGGAGCTGACAGAGCATCTGAAAACCCACGCAAACGACAACCACTCCAGACGTGGTATGTACAAGATGGTTGGTCAGAGAAGAGGTCTTCTTGACTATTTGAAGAAAAAGGATATCGAGAGATACCGTGCTTTGGTTGAGAAACTTGGCCTTAGAAAGTAATTGTAAAAGCGGATGGAGAAGCGGTGGTTCATTCACCGCATCTCTTCATCCGTTTTTTTCGTCCTATGGGATACTTGATTCCGTGTACGGATTCGGATCCTGACCACCCCATCCTGTATGACGGTAACGAAGCAGGAAACGGATTTGTTATTACCAGGAGATTCTGCCCGAGACCACTGAAAAGGATTGCCTTCCGGTAGTCTTTTTCAGTAGTTTCGGCATCTCCTGAAGAATAAAGAAAAAGAAAAGGAGAGGTATTATGTACAAGAGTTATTCTATTGAACTCGGTGGACGTACCCTTACCGTGGATATCGGAAGAGTATGTGCCCAGGCAAACGGTGCTGCGCTTGTTCACTATGGCAACACAACCGTTCTGTCTACCGTTACGGCTTCCGATAAGCCGAGGGAAGGGATTGATTTCTTCCCGCTCAGCGTGGAGTATGAAGAGAAGTTATATGCGGTGGGTAAGATTCCCGGCGGTTTCAACAAGCGGGAAGGGAAAGCAAGCGAGAATGCTGTTCTTACCAGCCGTGTTATTGACAGACCGATGAGACCGCTGTTCCCCAAAGATTACCGGAATGATGTAACCATCAACAATATGGTTATGTCCGTGGATCCTGCTTGCCGTCCGGAGCTTGCAGCCATGATCGGTTCTGCACTGGTAACCTGTATTTCGGATATTCCTTTTGACGGTCCCTGTGCAACCACACAGATCGGTATGGTAGATGGACAGTTTATCGTAAATCCGTCCCAGGAGCAGTGGCAGAACGGTGATCTGAAGCTTACCGTTGCATCCACCCTGCAGAAGGTTATCATGATCGAAGCCGGTGCCAGAGAGATTCCGGAGGAGAAGATGTTAGAGGCAATCTATATGGCTCATGACATCAACCAGAAGATTAATGCATGGATTCAGGGAATTGTGGACGAGGTCGGCAAGCCGAAGCACACTTATGAGAGCTGTGCGGTTCCGGCAGAGTTATTCGAGGCGATGAAGACAGTTGTGACTCCGGAAGAGATGGAAGAGGCTGTATTCACAGACGAGAAGCAGAAGAGAGAAGAGAACATCAAGGCGGTTACCGCAAAGATGCAGGAAGCTTTCGCAGAGAAGGAAGAATGGCTTGCAATTCTGGATGAGGCGATCTACCAGTATGAGAAGAAAACGGTGCGCAAGATGATCTTAAAAGATCACAAGCGTCCCGACGGACGTTCCATTACACAGATCAGACCGCTTGCGGCAGAAGTGGATATTATCCCGAGAGTACACGGTTCCGCTATGTTCACCCGTGGTCAGACCCAGATCTGTAACGTTTGTACATTGGCACCCTTGTCAGAGATGCAGAAGGTTGACGGTCTGGATGACAATGTAACGGCGAAGAGATATATGCATCATTATAATTTCCCTTCCTATTCCGTAGGCGAGACCAAGGTCAGCCGCGGTCCCGGACGTCGGGAGATCGGACATGGTGCACTGGCAGAGAGAGCACTGATTCCGGTACTTCCTTCCGAGGAGGAATTCCCGTATGCAATCCGTACGGTATCTGAGACCTTCGAGTCAAACGGTTCCACCTCCATGGCATCTACCTGTTCCTCTTGTATGTCCCTGATGGCTGCAGGCGTACCGATCAAGAGAATGGTGGCAGGTATTTCCTGTGGTCTTGTTACAGGCGATACCGATGATGACTTTGTTCTTCTGACCGATATTCAGGGTCTGGAGGATTTCTTCGGCGACATGGACTTCAAGGTGACCGGTACCACGGAAGGTATTACAGCAATCCAGATGGATATCAAGATTCACGGACTGACCAGACCGATTGTGGAAGGTGCCATTGCAAGATGCCGGGAAGCACGTCTCTTCATCATGGATACCTGTATGAAGCCTGCCATCAGCGAGCCCCGTCCGAGTGTCAATGAGTTTGCTCCGAAGATCGTTCAGATCAAGATTGATCCGGAGAAGATCGGTGACGTTGTGGGACAGCGTGGTAAGACAATCAATGCCATCATTGATCAGACCGGTGTGAAGATTGATATCACAGATGACGGTGCCGTAAGCGTATGCGGTACGGATCAGGCGATGATGGACAAAGCCATTGAGATGATCAAGATTATTGTTACGGATTTCGAGGAAGGTCAGATCCTGAAAGGAAAAGTCATCAGCATCAAGGAGTTTGGTGCATTCCTGGAGTTCGCACCTGGTAAAGAGGGTATGGTTCATATCTCCAAGGTTGCGAAGGAGAGAATCGAGCATGTTGAGGATGTCCTTACATTGGGCGATATTGTTACGGTGAAATGTCTTGGCAAAGATAAGATGGGCAGGCTCAGTTTCTCCATCAAGGACGCCATGAACAAATAAGCATTCCGTTATTTCGGGGGAATGAGCCCGGAAATTGTGGGAGCACATAGTGTGGGATACCATTGCGAAAGTAATGGTATCCTTTTTTGTTGGTCTATTCGGGACAAGACAACATATATTACTGTATAGGCGGTGAGGGAGGATGGATTGGATGCAAGAATCGATCATCAGACTGTTTCCGGAGTCCTTATTGGAACGGGTTGAGCCGGTACTGCGTGCCGCAGAGAACCTGACGGAGATCAGAATCAGGGCGGATGCACCGATGATCTGTACGACCCGGAAAGCAGAATTCGTGATGGATGCCGTATGGATCAGCAGAGAGGAACTGAATGATCTTTTCCTGCATATATGCAGATATTCGGTATACGCATATGAGGAGGAATTGCGCAAGGGGTATCTGACAGCCGTGGGCGGGCATCGGATCGGGGTGTGCGGACATGCTGTAATGGACGAGGGAGGCAATATTCTGACCTACCGCTATGTTACCAGTCTGAATATCAGAATTGCGCACGAGATCAGGGGAGCGGCGGATCAGGTGCTTCCGTACCTGTGTGAGGGAGGCTGTTATCACAATACGCTGATTGTGTCTGCCCCGGGGTGCGGCAAAACAACCCTGTTGAGGGATCTGATCCGACGGCTGTCAGACGGAAGCCCCTATCTGGCAGGCTGCAGGGTTGCGGTGATCGATGAACGGATGGAGCTGGGAGCCATGCGGGAGGGACATCTGCAGAATGATCTCGGAATGCGGACGGATGTGTTGTGTGACTGTCCGAAAACGGAAGGAATCCGGATGCTGATCCGCTCCATGAACCCGAAGATTATTGCGGTGGACGAGATCGGGAGCGCCCGGGAAACGGAAGCGTTGTACTGCGCGGATCGGTCCGGATGCGGGATTCTGGCAACGGTGCATGGGAACTGTCTGGAGAAGATTCGGGAGGCTGCCGAATACAGGATGGTGACCGGACATCTGATCGAACGGTATGTGCTGCTGTCCGCCAGGGCAGGTCCGGGAACCGTGGAAGGAATCTATGACGGGGAGGGAAAGCAATGTTTCGCATCATTGCCATGGGGATGATTCTGCTGGGATGCATCGGTACGGGAATCAGTATGACCGCCAGAAACCGGGAGGCATACCGGCAGACCTGTCAGTTCCGCAGAATGCTGCAGCAGGTATTGTCGGAACTGAAGAATGGCAGAAAGCCACTGGAAGAGGCACTGCGGGAACAAAGCCTGCGGGGCCGTGGTATTGCAGGGATACTTCTCAGGGAAACGGTAGCAGGGTGCGAACAGAACCGGGCGGTATCTGTCGGAAACACATGGGAAGCGGTTTTTGAGAAGCACAGAGCGGAGATTCTGCTGAGGAGAGAGAATTATGAGAATCTGAAGACCTGTTTTACTGTGAGAGGGGCCAATCCAAGACAGTTTTTTGAACAGCTTGAGGAGTGGATTCTGGCATTGCAGCAGAGCGAAAAGAAAATGCAGGAGGACATGGGGCAGAGGGAACGGTTATATCTGTGCGTCGGTTTCGGAACGGGTGTGATCGGAGTGATTCTGCTGTTGTAGAAAGGGTAAGAATGGATGAGAGTCTGATCTATAAAATAGCAGCGGTGGGAATACTGGTATCCATATTGTCGCAGGTGCTGAAACACAGCGGCAGGGACGAGCAGGCATTTTTGGTAAGTCTTGCTGGCCTGATTCTGGTGCTGTCTTGGATTGTGCCATACATATATGATCTGTTCCGGACGATTCGAGATCTGTTTCTGATCCTGTAGAGGTGCGCATGAGTATAACAAAAATCGTATTGCTGGCGTTGGCAGGCTGTATGCTTGCCCTGATCTTCCAAAAAGAGCATAAGGAATATGTAACCTATCTGTGTATCGGCGTGGGCGTTTTGATTCTGCACTATTCGGTGGAGCGGCTGCAGGTTCTGCTGGGGGAATTTGGAGCCATCACGGAACTGATACCGGAAGGAAAGGGATATATGGCAATTCTACTGAAGAGTATCGGGATCACCTATCTGTGTGAAACCTGTGCGGGAATCTGCAGGGATTCCGGCTTCGGACAGGTTGCTGTCCAGATAGAAATATTTGGCAAATTGAGTATTCTGATTCTGGGAATACCGGTGGTCAGTACATTGATCGAACTGATCTCCGGTGCATTCTAGGCTGGTGGGTAAATGGATGAGTGTGGATGAATTGTTTGATATGGACAAACTGGGCGAGCGTCTGAACGGAATGCTTGGAGGAAACGGGTTTTCCCTGAAGGATCTGGTGTATGCTCTTTTCCGGGGAGATCTGTCAGAGGTGTTCCGGCTACTGTGGGACTCCATGGTGGGAGGGCTTCTGTCGGATATCAATCTCTGGAAGGATCTGATTGTGATTATTCTGGCGCTGGGGCTCCTGTCCGTGGTATTCCTGCGGCTGCAGGACCTGTTTATGAGTGGGATTACTTCCACAATCGGATACTATATGGTTTACCTGTCGACCGCCATTGTGCTGATGAAGATTGTGACCTATTCGATGGAGATCACGGTGGACGTGGTACAGAATATCGTGGATTTCATTCGCTTGCTGGTTCCGACCTACCTGTTTACCATCGGGGTTTCAGCGGGGCAGCTGACGGCCGTCGGTTTCTACAAACTGATCCTGTGTGTGATTTTTCTGGCGGAGAGTGTGATGCTGGCAATTCTGCTGCCGGCGGTACAGATCTATGTCATTATGACGATTCTGAACGGATTGATGGATCATGACCGTCTGGTGCATCTGCTGGAGCTTCTGCAGCGGGGCATCCGGGGAGGATTGAAGGCCATGTTCGGTATTGTGACCGGATTCGGTGCCCTGCAGGCGATGGTCAGTCCGGCGGTGGACGGAATGAAACGAGGCGTTGTGGAACGTATGCTGGCGGCCATTCCGGGAATCGGGGATATGACGGACAGCACGGTGAGGACGCTGTACGGTTCGGCACAGATTCTGAAGAACAGTGTAGGAACAGCCTGTATTGTTGCTATGCTGGTAATCGCCATCGTACCGCTTCTCAAATTACTGATTCTGTGTACGGTGGTGAAATGTGCGGGTGCACTGGCGTCCACAGTGGCGGACAAGCGGATCACAACCTGCACCATGAAAATCGGTGAAGGGATCCGGCTTCTGCTGCAGATTGCCGCAACCTCCATCGGATTATTCGTGATTACACTGGCAATTGCGGCCATGGGAACAAGGCAGGTGAGTTTGTGAGAATACTGGAGATCATGGAAAAGGCAGGTATCTTTGTGATCATCACGGAAACATTTATGCAATGCGTGCCGGATACGTCCTATAAGAAGTATATACGTGTCCTGATCCAGTTCATGCTGGCGGGCATGATTGCCGGACCGATTCTGCTGTTTTTCACCGGAATCAGTCGCGGGGAATGGGAAGAGCGCATCAATGAACTGTATTATTTGTTTGAGGATATCAGTGAATCTGCAGAACAGCTGAAACTGCCGGAGGATTCGTTGCTGTTGGACAATGTGCATGGGCTGTTGGAGGAGGTGGAGAGAGAAAATGAAACAGAAGGAGAGTCTGATTAGTGCGGGCAGAAGATTTTTCTTACGCAAAGAGAACTGTATGATCATTGCCCTTGCCGGAGTTCTGCTGGCGGTGATTCTGATTCCGGCAGGCGGAAGCAGGAGTACGACCGGTACGGAGAGAACCACCGATACCACCGTCAGCAGCCGGCTGAGTTCCTGGCGCAATCAGACGGATCCGGAGCAGGTGATCTCGTATGAGGAACGACTCACGACTCTGCTGGAAGCACTGGAGGGAGTCGGAAGGGTACGGCTGATGATCACGGAGCGGATCGGAGAGACTGGAATACAGGGAATTGTTGTGCTGGCAGACGGTGCGGTGAACGACGATATGAAGAGAAAGATTACGGATATCGTACAGGCATTATTTCCGGTAGAGGCTCATAGAATTAGAGTAGGTAAATTGAAACAATAAGCGAGGGCATTCAGTGAAAAGAATTTGGAAACGCAATACGGTTCTGATTACCGCACTGGCCATGATGATTGCCGTGGCCGGATATCTTCATTTCTCCAAGGATGATAAGGATAACCGGGCGGCCGGCAGTGAATCGGTGGATGGAATGCTTACATATGATATCACATCCGGTGACGATGCCAATGTGAGTGACGTGATGACACAGGATATGGCACTGAACGAAACCGGGGACATCGTGAGCCTGGATGAGGGTGAGGATGTGATGATTACCGGGGATTACCTGACGGAGAATGGTGAGTTACTGCCACAGGGCGGATTCACAACGGACAGCGCCATGGGGATTACGGAGCAGGAAGGTGCTGGCGGTGCCCTTCCGGGAGAAGAATATCTGCTGGATACGGTTCCGGGAACGACCGTCATGGCCAATTCCGGCATTGTGAATTCGTTTTCAGGTGCCAAACTGCTGAAGGAACAGACCAGGGCCAAGAATAAGGAGCTGCTGTTAGAGATCATCAACAACGGGAACATCGAGGAGAGCCAGAAGGAATCTGCCATCGCAGAGATGATCCGGCTGACGGATATCGCGGAGAAAGAAACCGCAGCGGAGATTCTGCTGGATGCCAAAGGGTTCGGAGATTCGGTGGTATCCGTCAGTGAGAATTCCGTAGATGTGTTTGTCTTTGCTGTGGAACTGACGGATGCACAGCGCGCGCAGATTGAGGACATCGTAAAACGGAAAACGGACATTGCGGCAGATAAAATTGTGATTACCGCTGTCAGCGAATAGATCCGAGAAAAAAGTATATTCTGTTTCTTCTTTGTGGTATAATAAAGCATACCGGACAGCAAAGGAGGAAGATTCTGATGAGAAGAGTATTTCTGATTGTACTGGATAGTTTTGGAATAGGGGAAATGGAGGATTCACAGGCGTTTGGCGACAAGGGGACGAATACCCTGCGCTCCTGTGCCTCCAGTTCCTTTTTTGATATGCCAAACATGGAGAAAATGGGACTGTTCCATATTGACGGCGTGGATTGCCGGAAGCGTTCGGAACCACCGGTGGGAGCCTATGCCAGAATGACGGAAGCGTCCATGGGCAAGGATACCACGATCGGTCACTGGGAGATTGCGGGGATTGTCTCGGACAAACCGCTTCCCACATATCCCAACGGATTCCCCCCGGAAGTGCTTGCGGAATTCACCCGGAAGACCGGACGGGGTGTATTATGTAATCGGCCATATTCCGGAACCGAGGTCATCCGGGATTATGGGGACGAGCATGTGAAGACCGGAGATCTGATCGTCTACACGTCAGCGGACAGTGTATTCCAGATCGCCGCCCATGAGGATATTGTTCCGGTGGAGCAATTGTACGAGTACTGCCGGATGGCAAGACAGATTCTGCAGGGAGAGCATGGCGTGGGGAGAGTGATTGCTCGTCCCTTTACCGGATCATCGGGGAATTATTCGAGAACGCCGAGGCGGCATGATTATTCCCTTGTTCCGCCCCGGGATACCATGCTGGATATTCTGAAGCAGGCGGGCAGGGATGTGATTGCGGTAGGGAAGATCTATGACATTTTTGCGGGACGGGGTATGACCGAACATGTATACACCTCCGGCAATGAAGAGGGAATCCGGCAGACGCTTGCTTATATGGATAAGGATTTCGACGGGTTATGTTTCGTGAATCTGGTGGATTTTGACATGCTCTACGGGCACCGGAGGGATGTGGACGGTTATGCCCGGGCACTGCAGTATTTTGACAGCAGACTGCCTGAAATAATGCGTCGCCTGGGACCGGAGGACATCCTGATGATCACAGCGGATCACGGCTGTGATCCGGCTTATTCCATGACCACGGATCATACCAGGGAACATACGCCGTGGATCGTATACGGAGACAGGGTGATCCCCGGAAACTACGGGACGAGGCATACCTTCGCGGACATTGCGGCAACCATTTTACGCTATCTGAATGTGGATGGCAGGGTGGATGGTACGCCGGTTGATCTTTTCAGAGGATGATCCGCGCAAAAAAATAATGCAAAGCGTCAGGTTTTGTGGTACGATCTTGTGTAGTAATTTTTGGGAGGAAAATCGTTGTGGGTAATTATGATCAGGAGATAAACAGACGACGTACATTTGCCATTATCTCACATCCGGATGCGGGAAAAACCACGTTGACGGAGAAATTTCTGCTGTACGGAGGAGCCATTAATCTGGCGGGAAGTGTCAAGGGAAAGGCAACGGCAAGGCATGCGGTTTCGGACTGGATGGAGATTGAGAAGGAGAGGGGTATCTCGGTCACCAGTTCCGTGCTGCAGTTTGAATATGATCACTATTGCATCAACATTCTGGATACCCCGGGGCATCAGGATTTCTCGGAGGACACCTACCGTACCCTGATGGCTGCGGATTCCGCGGTCATGGTCATCGATGCATCCAAGGGCGTAGAGGCACAGACCCGCAAATTGTTCAAGGTTTGTGTGATGCGTAAGATTCCGATTTTCACATTTATCAACAAGATGGACAGGGATGCCAACGATACCTTTGATCTGCTGGATGAGATTGAGAAGGAGCTGGGGATTGCCACCTGCCCGATCAACTGGCCCATCGGTTCCGGAAAAGGCTTTCAGGGCGTGTATGACAGGGAATCCGGCAAGGTGATTACCTATTCCGACACCCAGAAAGGAACCCGGGAAGGAACGGCAACCGAATTTGAACTTCAGGATGAGGCGACGGCGCTGGAACAGATCGGCGCGCAGGCCATGGAGAAGCTGGTGGGAGAGATTGAACTGCTGGACGGTGCCAGTGCGGAATTTGATCTGGAACTTGTCCGAAGCGGTGATCTGACACCGGTTTTCTTCGGCTCCGCATTGACGAACTTCGGAGTGGAGATTTTCCTGAAGCATTTCCTGAAGATGACCACAACACCCCTTCCCAGAAAAGCGGATGTGGGAATCATTAACCCGACGGAACGGGAGTTTTCCGCATTTGTGTTTAAAATTCAGGCCAATATGAACAAGGCGCACCGGGACAGGGTGGCGTTCATGAGAATCTGTTCGGGCCGTTTTGATGCTGGGATGGAAGTGAAGCATGTGCAGGGGAATAAAGTCATGCGCCTGTCGCAGCCCCAGCAGATTATGGCAGACGAACGCAAGATTCTGGAGGAAGCCTTTGCAGGAGACATTATCGGTGTGTTCGATCCCGGAATTTTCTCTATCGGAGACACGCTGTGTATGCCCAAAGAGCAGTTCTGCTACGAGGGGATTCCCACTTTTGCGCCGGAGCATTTCGCCAGGGTTCGGCAGCTGGATACCATGAAGCGGAAACAGTTTGTGAAAGGGATTACCCAGATCGCCCAGGAGGGAGCCATTCAGATTTTCCAGGAGTTCAATACCGGTCTGGAAGAGATTATCGTGGGCGTTGTGGGGGTGCTGCAGTTTGAGGTGCTGAAATACAGACTGGAGAACGAATACAACGTGGAGATCCGTCTGGAGCCGCTTCCCTATGAGCATATCCGCTGGATCGAGAACAAGGATGAGATTGACCTGAACAAGCTGCAGGGAACCAGCGATATGAAGAAGGTGAAAGACCTGAAGGGCAATCCGCTGTTACTGTTTATCAACGCCTGGAGCGTCGGTATGACGCTGGACCGCAACAAAGGACTTGTACTGTCGGAATTCGGCAGAGACTAGTTCCGGAAATGCTGACCGGCAGATGGCGGCCGGCACGTGGAATGACGGCCGGATGCGTAAATACAGACTAGGCAAAACGATGAAATGTTGTTATAATTATATATCAGCAAACAGAAGGAGGACTCCTATGGAAAAGGCAATGGAGAACAATTACGTTCTGAAAGAGGATAAAACGGTCGGTTCTGTTCAGATCGCCGATGATGTTGTTGCGATGATTGCGAGCCTTGCAGCAACGGAGATCGAAGGCGTTTCCGCTCTGGTAGGGAATATTTCCAATGAACTGATGAGCAAAGTTGGTGTCAGGAAGCTTACCAAGGGCGTGAAGGTGGAACTGTGCGATAGAAAAGTAAAGGTCGATCTTGCTTTGAGCATGGAATACGGATACAACATCCCGGGAACCTGCAGCAAAGTACAGGACAAGGTCAAAAGTGCAATCGAGAATATGACAGGTCTCCAGGTGGTTGATGTGAATATCCGAATTGCAGGCATTAACATGTCAAAAACAAAATAGATATGCGAAGTTGCCTTCAGCACATGGATTCCTGTCTGCGGAAGGCTTTTTTGCGTGACGGAAGAGGACGGACGACAGAAACGGAACAGGGATTCCTCTTCCGGACTGCGTTTTGCGGGAGAGTGGAGATAGGTATGGGAAGAAGAGAGTGCAGGGAAGAGATCTTTAAGCTTCTGTTCAGGGTGGAGTTCAACCGTGTGGAAGATATGCCGGAACAGATGAGTTTGTTTTTCAACGACATCAACGAAGAGGAAGAGCCGAAGACAGTGGATGCGGAGAGCAGACACTATATTGAGGGCAAATACCGGAAGATCATGGAGAAACTGTCCGAGATTGACCGGATGATTGATGAGAAGGCAGAGAAGTGGGACACCAAACGGATGAGCAAGGTGGATCTGACCATTATCCGTCTGGCTGTCTATGAGATGCTCTATGACGACGATATTCCTGTCGGGGTGGCAATCAATGAAGCGGTGGAGCTTGCCAAGAAATTCGGTCAGGATGAGTCCTCCGGATTTGTCAACGGTGTATTGGCAAGATTTACGAAATAGAGGCGGAACATTGCAAAAGAATATTTATTCTGTGGGACAACTGAATAGTTACATTCGGAATATGTTCTCACAGGATTTTCTTTTACATTCCGTATATGTGCAGGGCGAGATCAGTAACCTGAAATACCATTCCTCGGGACATATTTATTTTACGCTGAAGGATGAAAAGGGCTGTATCGCCTGTATTATGTTTGCGGGAAACCGTACTGCGGGTCTCCGGTTCCGGCTGGAGGAGGGAATGCAGATTATCGTTGGCGGTACCGTGGACGTCTATGAACGGGACGGGAAATACCAGCTGTATGCCAGAACGATACAGGCTTCCGGAAACGGACAGCTGGCAGAGCGGTTCGAACTGCTGAAGCAGAGATTATCCGAGATGGGAATGTTCTCGGAGGAATATAAGCAGCCGATTCCCGGATTTGTCCGGACGCTGGGGGTTGTAACGGCTCCTACGGGCGCGGCGATCCGGGATATTATCCAGATTGCAACGAGAAGGAATCCTTATGTGCAGATTGTACTGTATCCTGCCATCGTGCAGGGGGATATGGCGGCTGCCAGCATCGTGAAGGGAATCCGCGCGCTGGAGGAATATGGTGTGGATGTGATGATCGTTGGGCGTGGCGGCGGCTCTATGGAGGATCTGTGGGCGTTTAACGAGGAGATTGTGGCAGAGGCAGTTTTCAACTGCCGGGTTCCGATCATTTCGGCAGTGGGTCATGAGACAGACACCACCATCTGTGATTATGTGGCGGATCTTCGGGCACCGACCCCTTCTGCCGCAGCGGAGCTTGCCGTGCTGGATATGCATGCATTCGATGCGAGACTGCTGGAAACGGAAGAGAGAATTCGACGGCATATGGTGCGGCATGTGCGGGAACGTCGAAATGAACTGGAGCGGAGGAAACTGCTGCTGGAGCGTCTGAGTCCTGCCGGTAGAATCCATGAGAAGAAAATGAATCTGATTCGACTGGAGGAGGAACTGGGACGTGCCATGCAGGGGAAAATCGATGACAGACGACACCAATTGTCCCTCCTCATCCAGTGGATAAAAGGATTATCTCCCTTGGACAAACTGAATCAGGGATACTGTTTTGTCAGTGATGGGAACGGCAGGCCGCTGTCGGACGTGAAACGGATGCAGGCCGGGGATGTGGTAACGATCTCCATGAAGAACGGCGAGGCCGAAGCGGAGATTCTTCGTACGAAGACCATGAGGAGAGAGAATCATGAAGAAAGAGAATGAGAAAACCCCACAGGAAGAGAATCCGATGACCGTGGAAGAAGCATTTGCACGGCTGGAAGAGAAACTGGAGCGGTTGGAGCAGGATGATATTACGCTGGAAGAATCCTTTCAGCTCTATACGGAAGGCATGAAACTGGTGAAATATTGTTCCGACAGTATTGACCGAATTGAGAAAAAAGTTCTCGTGATGAATGAATCCGGGGAACCGGAGGAACTGTAATTGGAGTAAGTATGAATCTGGAACAGGAAAAAGAGAAACGGGTACAGGAAATCGAGCGTGTGATTGCAGGGTATATGCCGGAGTGTACCGGATATCAGAAAACCCTGATTGATGCCATGCAATACAGTATACAGGCAGGCGGGAAGCGGCTGCGTCCCATGCTGATGCAGGAAGCATTCCGGATCTTCGGGGGGAGCGGACAGGCAGTAGAACCGTTTATGGCGGCATTGGAGATGATCCACACCTATTCCCTTGTGCATGACGATCTGCCGGCAATGGATAATGATGAATACCGCAGGGGACGGCTGACAACCCACATGGTATACGGCGAGGCAATGGCGGTATTGGCCGGTGACGGACTGCTGACTTATGCATTTGAAACCGCCGTGAAGGCATATCAGTACGCCTCCTCTGACCGTTTTGCAAGAGCACTGTCCATTCTTGCGGAGAAAGCCGGCATTTTCGGGATGGCCGGAGGCCAGGGGCTGGATGTGGAGGCAGAGAAAAAGAGCATTCCCCTGACGGAGGAACAGCTTCTCTTTATCCATGAGAAGAAAACCGCTGCATTGATTCAGGCAGCACTGATGATCGGCGCGGTTCTTGCGGGCGCTTCGGATGAAGATGTCTCCAGGATGGAGAGAATCGGATACTATACCGGAGTTGCATTTCAGATCCAGGATGATATTCTGGATGTGACCGGCACATCCGAGGAACTTGGCAAGCCGGTGGGCAGTGACGAGAAGAATCATAAGGAAACCTATGTTACCCTTCACGGGCTGGAAGAATCCATCCGGGATGTGGAGGCAATGTCCATGGAAGCCGTTGGAATTCTGAACGGTATATGCGGGGATACGGAGTTCCTGCGGGCATGTATCATGCAGATGATATCCAGAAGAAAATAGGAGGGTGTTTCGATGCTTTTGGAGCAGATCAGACAGCCGAATGATATAAAGACAATTGAGCCGGAACTGTATGGGGATCTTGCAGATGAGATCAGGACATTTCTGCTGGAGAAGGTCAGCCGGAACGGAGGACATCTCGGATCCAATCTTGGCGCCGTGGAACTGACCATGGCGTTACACTTGTTTATGGATTTCCCACAGGACAAATTGATCTGGGATGTGGGACATCAGGCATATACCCACAAAATACTGACGGGAAGAAGGGAAGCATTCGATTCCCTACGCAAAGAAGGTGGTCTGAGCGGCTTTCCGAAACGGAAAGAGAGTCCCTGTGACTGCTTTGACACCGGACATAGTTCCACCTCCCTGTCTGCAGGACTGGGATTTGTGAAAGCAAGGGATCTGAAGGGAGCGAATTACAAGGTGGTATCCGTGATCGGAGACGGCTCCCTGACAGGCGGACTTGCATATGAAGCATTGAACAATGCCTCCAGACTGGAGACGAATTATATCATCGTGCTGAACGATAACAACATGTCCATCTCTGAAAATGTAGGCGGCATGTCCAAATATCTGAACAATATCCGTACTGCGGACAAATATCTCGGTCTGAAGGAAGGGATCTACAATACCCTGAAGGGGGTACCTCGATACGGAGATGCTTTTGTGGATGCGATCCGCAAAGCGAAACGAAGCGTGAAACAGCTTGTGATACCGGGGATGTTCTTCGAGGATATGGGCATCACGTATCTGGGACCGGTGGACGGCCACAACGTGCAGGCCATGGTCAAGGTGTTCCGGGAAGCGAGAAGATGCAAAAATGCAGTTCTGGTCCATGTGATCACTGACAAAGGAAAGGGCTACGAGCCGGCGGAGAAGAATCCTGCCAAATTCCATGGCATCGGTGCGTTTGACCTGGCGACGGGGAATGTATTGCAACCCTCGGACAAAGCGAGTTATACGGATGTATTTTCCTCCGTCCTGTGCAGACTGGCCAAGGAGAATGAATCCATTGTGGGGATTACGGCAGCCATGCCGGACGGAACGGGTCTGGTCCGGTTTTGCAACCGGTTTCCGGACCGGTTTATTGACGTGGGAATTGCGGAAGAGCATGCGGTCACTTATGCCGCCGCGCTGGCAGCAGACGGATATACACCGGTTGTGGCGATCTATTCTTCTTTTCTGCAGAGGGCCTATGATCAGATTATCCATGATGTGTGCATGCAGAATCTGCATGTGGTATTTGCCATAGACCGGGCCGGCATTGTGGGAAACGATGGGGAGACGCATCAGGGAACCTTTGATCTGTCCTATCTGTCCGGCATTCCCAACATGACGGTTCTGGCGCCCAAGAATAAATGGGAACTGGCGGATATGCTGAAATATGCCATCCAGTCCACCGGACCGGTTGCGATCCGGTATCCCAGAGGAGAGGCCTATGACGGGCTGGAGCTGCCGAGACGCAGAATCGAGACGGGAAAGGCGGAGATTCTGTATGGCGGCCGCCATGTGGCTCTTGTGGCGGTGGGTAACATGGTAAAAACTGCCTGCCGGGCCCGTGAGATCCTGGCAGCGGAGGGATTGGATATTACGGTGGTAAATCCACGGTTTGTAAAACCATTTGATGTGGATATGATCGATGAACTGTGCATGACCCATTCCGTTGTCGTAACCGTGGAGGAGAATGTACTGGCAGGCGGCTTCGGAGAGCATGTACTGCGTTATATGAACGAACGGGGATATCTGGGCAGGCAGGTGCGATGCGTGAACCTGGGAATACCGGATCAGTTTGTGGCGCAGGGAAGTGTGGAGGGCACGCTGAAACGATTACATTTGGATGCGGAGAGTATTGCTGAGGCCGTCAGAAGTGCCTGGCAGCAATACGACAGGCAGATTCACCATGAGGATACGGTATGAAAGAACGATTGGATACCCTGTTGGTACAACAGGGATTTGCAACCAGCCGGGAGCGGGCCAAGACGATGATTATGGAGGGCAATGTGTTTGTGAACGGCCAGCGGGAAGATAAGGCCGGAACCACATTCTGTCCGGAAAAGATAACGATTACTGTGAAGGGAAACGGATTGCCGTACGTGAGCCGGGGCGGACTGAAACTGGAGCGGGCTCTGCAGTGCTTCCCCATAGAACTGAAGGGAGCGGTCTGCATGGATATCGGTGCATCCACCGGCGGATTTACGGACTGTATGCTGCAGAATGGGGCAGCCAGGGTCTATTCCGTGGATGTGGGGCACGGACAGCTGGCTTGGAAGCTGCGCAATGATCCCAGAGTGGTCTGTATGGAGAAAACCAATTTCCGGTATATGGTAAGGGAGGATATTCAGGACGATCTGGATTTCGCATCCTGTGATGTGTCTTTTATCTCCCTGACGAAGATTCTGGAGCCTGCCTATGCATTATTGAAACCGCAGGGAGAGATGGTATGCCTGATCAAACCCCAGTTTGAGGCGGGGCGCGAGAAGGTTGGGAAAAAGGGCGTTGTGAGAGATCCTGCGGTACATGAGGAGGTAATCGAGAAGGTGATTGCATTTGCCGGACAGACCGGGTTTGCGGTCATTGGTCTTGATCATTCTCCGATCAAAGGTCCGGAGGGCAATATCGAGTATCTGGTTCATTTGAGCAAGGATCTATCCCGCCCGTCCATGGATTCCGGGATTGTGGGAGCGGTGGTTGCCGGAGCGCATGACAGGCTGGACAAGGATCATGGGGAGTGAGGTATGGAACATTTTTATATCATAACCAATCGGGATAAGGATCAGGAACTGACGGTTACCGGGCGGATCCGGGATTATCTGACCGGACGGGGGAAACAATGCACCGTGAAGGACAGACCGTTCGGCGGGGGGGATTATTCCACGGATCCGGCTTCCATCCCGGACGATGTAGATTGTATTCTGGTATTGGGCGGGGACGGAACTATGCTGCAGGCGGCCCGGGATGTGGCGCCCAGACAGATTCCGATTCTGGGCATCAATCTGGGAACCCTGGGATATCTGGCAGAGATTGATATGGACAATCTGGAGAACGCCCTGGAGGCGTTGCTACAGGGGTCCTATGTGACGGAAAAGAGAATGATGCTGCAGGGGACTGTGATGCATGCGGACGGCAGTGTGGATGAGGATACCGCGCTGAATGATATCGTCATTACCCGAAGCGGCAATCTGCGGGTGATTCTGTACGAGATCTATGTCAACGGACAGTTCCTGAAGGGCTATTCTGCCGACGGACTGATCCTGTCCACCCCCACGGGTTCCACCGGCTATAATATGTCGGCAGGCGGTCCGATTGTGGAGCCTTCGGCAGAACTGATTATGCTGACTCCGATCTGTCCCCACACATTGAATACCCGTGGTATTATCCTGTCTCCGCAGGATGAGATAGAAGTGAAGATCGGACGCGGACGGGATGGCGCCAATCAGGAGATTATGGTGAATTTTGACGGTGGTCATGCCATCGGGATCCGCACCGGCGACAGAATCCGAATCAGCCGCTGGGAGAAGTATACCAATATTCTGAAATGTAACCATATGAGCTTTTTGGAAGTACTGCATCGCAAGATGAAGGATGCGTAGACGGGGGAATGCATGAAGAGAAAGAGACAGGAAAAAATCATTGAACTGATCGCTATGTACGATGTGGAAACGCAGGAGGAACTGGCAGATCTGCTGGAGAAGAACGGCTTTCGCGTTACACAGGCCACCGTTTCACGGGATATCCGGGAGATGAAGTTAAGTAAGATATCGGACGGAAAGGGCAGACAGAAATACGTGGCGCTTACCAAGGAGGATTCCCATCTGGGAGATAAATTCCTGCGGGTGCTTCAGGAAGGCTTTGTGTCCATGGACATGGCACAGAATATCCTGGTGGTGAAAACGGTTTCAGGTATGGCGATGGCGGTGGCGGCTGCGATTGATGCCATGAGACTGTCAGAGATCGTAGGCAGTATTGCCGGGGATGATACGATTATGATTGCGGTTCGTACGGCGGAAGATACGAAGCTTGTGATGGAACAGATCGAGAATGCCATGAGAGCATAAGGTATCGGAACATGGGATACAGGCATCCTATGGCCGGTGGGATCCGGAGAGGAATCATAAGGAGAGAATATGTTAGAGAGTCTGTATGTGAAAAATTTGGCTCTGATTGACGAACTGGAAGTATCGTTCCGGGAGGGATTGAACATCCTGACCGGCGAAACGGGAGCCGGGAAATCCATTATCCTGGGTTCCATCAATCTTGCGCTGGGACAACGCGCCCAGAAGGAGATGATTCGTGACGGAGCGGAATATGCCCTGGTGGAACTTCTCTTTACCCTGGAGAGCGAACGGCAGACGGAAACTGTCCGCAGTATGGATCTGCCCGTGGAGGAGGATCGTATTCTGATCCAGCGCAAGATTCAGGCAAACAGAAGCAGCTGCAGGGTGAACGGAGAAACCGTCAGCCAGAAACAGCTGCAGGAACTGGCGGACTGTCTGCTGGACATTCATGGGCAGCAGGATACCATGTATCTGCGCAACCGGACCAGACATCTGGAGATTCTGGATCATTACTGCGGAAGGGAATTGGAAGCGCTTCTGGCGGAACTGAAGCCGGTTCATTCGGAATATGGCAGAATCGTCCGGGAGCGGGAGGAGTGCTCCCACGACGATGCGTGGCAGCAGAGAGAAATCAGTCTGTTGGAGTACGAATACCGTGAGATCTGCGATGCGAACCTGACGCTGGGAGAAGACGATACACTGGAGATGCAGTATCAGCGGATGAAAAACGCAAGGCGTCTGGCAACGGCGGTGGGGAACGCCATGGAATGTCTGGGCAACGATCGGGAGGATGCGGCAGGAACCCAGGTGAATCGTTCTCTCCGGGAATTGATGCCGATCCACGGTCTGGATGCGGCAAGCGACGGTATCATTGATACCGTGAATCAGATTGACGGTATGCTCTCGGATGTGATACATGGAATGCGGGACTATCTGGAAGGGCTGGAGTTTGCGGAAGAGGAATTCCGGCAGACGGAAGATAGGCTGAATCTGATCAATCATCTGAAAGACAAATATGGCGGTTCCATGGAACACATTCTGCAATATGCTGCGCAATGCGAAGAAAAACTGGATCGACTGCATCATATGGACGCATATCGGTTACAATTGGAACAGAGGCAGCAGGAGTGGAAAGCGAAGATGGATGAGATCTGTAGCCGTATCACGGCTGTTCGGACAACCTATGCCGGACGGTTGGCGCAGGAACTGGAGAACAGTCTGTCCGGAATGAATTTCCTGTCGGTGCAGTGTGAGGTGAGACTGGAGCGGACGGAGGAAGCAGGCACCCGGGGATGGGACAATGCATGCTTCTATATCTCTCTGAATCCGGGAGAGAAACTGCGCCCTCTGGACGAGATTGCAAGCGGCGGAGAACTGTCCCGCATTATGCTTGGCCTGAAGACGATTCTGGCGGATCAGGATCCCTGCAAAACACTCATTTTCGATGAGATCGATGCCGGAATCAGCGGACGTACCGCGTGGAATGTAGCCGAGAAGATGGGGATACTGGCGAGAAATCATCAGATGATCTGCATCACTCATCTGGCGCAGATTGCAGCCATGGCCGATCATCATTATGAGATTCGCAAACAGGTAAAATGCGGCGTTACAACGACGGGAATTAAAGAACTGACGGAGGATGCCTGCATTGAGGAGATTGGAAGACTGCTGGGCAGTGATAATGTGACGGATACCGTTCGCAAAAACGCAACGGAACTTCGGGAACAGGCTCGTAATGTGAAAACTTACCATTCCGGCAAGTTATGAAATCCTGAAACAGAGAGATACTAGTAGGACAAGGCGACAGAGCCTTGTCCTTATTTTTTGCACGGGAGATGACGAGTATGAAACATGCGGAATTTGTATCGGATACAGACGGAAGGCGGACGGAGAGTGACCTGTATAACACCAGAAAAAGAACATATCGTGCATGGTTGTTTGTGATTTTGCTGGCCAGTATTCTGGCAATCTTCACTGTCATGTATGTGGATCTCTATCAGAGCACACCCGGCAGGATTACCATTATTGCGGGGAGTGAGCAGAGCATTGATCTGAATGTCCCCCTCAGCGGCACCATTGTGTCCAGACGGGTGCAGGCGGATCCGGGTGTCGGGGAGGGAGAGAATGCGGTCTCCGTATCCGCAGGCACCATGCATGTGGATTTCAGCGCTCCGGTAAGAGTTTACGCGGACAAACCGTCTGCCTACGTTGCCAATGTGAAAGTGTTCGGGATCATTCCGTTTAAGCAGATCCGGATAGATGTGATCGACAATCTGAAACTGATTCCTGCCGGCACCTCTATCGGCATCTATATGAAAACAACCGGGATCTATGTAGTTGGCTGCGCCACCTTTGAGAGTGGAACCGGGACAGAGATCAGTCCCTGTGAGTATCTGCTCAGGGCAGGAGATGTGATCCTTGCGGCGGATAATGTTCCGGTGTCAGATAATCAGACCTTTATCCAATATGTGGAGGAGTCGGAGGGCCGGCCGATTTTCCTGGATGTACTACGCAAAGAGGAGGAGATCACCGTCAAGGTTGCCGCGCAACAAAATGCAGACGGTATCTACCGGCTGGGAATCTGGATCAAGGACAGTGCGCAGGGAATCGGAACACTGACCTATGTGAGCGCGGATTGCAGCTATGGAGCCCTGGGGCACGGAATCAGCGATAAGGATACGGCGGAACTGATTCCCATTGCATCCGGTAGTCTTTTCCAGACCCAGATCGTGAATGTACGCAAGGGCGTGAAGGGCGAACCGGGAGAGATGACCGGGCTGATCCGATATACCGGCAGTCATAAGATCGGAACCATTGAAGGGAATACGGAGCACGGAATCTACGGCGTCATGGAGGATACCATGATGGATCGGTTTGATCGTGAACCGCTTTCCATTGCCACCAGCAATGAGATGAAGTGCGGACCTGCCACCATTCTGTGTACGCTGGAGGATGAGGTCTGCGAATATGAGATAGAGATCGAGAAGATTAACCATAACCAGGATGTCAGCAGAGGACTGACCATTCATGTGACAGATCCGGAACTGCTGGAACTTGCCGGAGGGATCATCCAGGGGATGAGCGGAAGCCCCATCATCCAGGACGGCAGGCTGATCGGTGCGGTGACCCATGTACTGGTCAACGATCCCACGAGAGGGTACGGGATTTTCATTGAGGAGATGCTGAAGCAGCCATAGAGAATGATGTTCCATTTTGTGCGGATATCTGACAGAATCGTTCGGTAAAGGGATTTTTGCGACGGACGGGATGTCAGATTCCATGCGGGAAGGGGTGTTCCCGCGATGCCTAAATATTGCAAAGGAAAACAGGCTTTGCTAACATTTGCTGTAGAAAAAGGATGGAGGAATGTTATGGAACAGGTTAATGTGGTTACGAAAGACGATAATGGACAAATGTTCGCACTTGTGGAAGAAATACTGAAGGCAAACAAAGAGTTACAGATTATGATCACAGTACCGTCCGAGAAAAAGAAAGAACGCTGTACCGAAGAACCCACCATCACAATCACACAGGAACACGATCTGAAAAAGGATGTCACAGACATGATCCACGAGATCGGAGTTCCGGCACACATCAAGGGGTACCAGTATCTGAGAGATGCCATTATGCTCTCGGTGGAGGACAGTGAGATGCTGGGCTCCATCACGAAGATCCTCTATCCGACCATTGCGAAACGGTTTGCAACGACACCGAGCCGTGTGGAACGTGCAATCCGGCATGCCATAGAAGTGGCGTGGAGCAGAGGCAGGATGGAGACGTTGGATGCCCTGTTCGGATATACCATCAATACGGGCAAGGGAAAACCCACCAATTCCGAGTTCATTGCCCTGATTGCAGACCGGATCCGATTAATGTACAATTCGTAAAAAAAACTTTTCTTTGCCGGTTGAATATTGTATAATCAGTACATCAGGGAAGATTGGAGGATACCAATGAAAAAGATTCTTTTTGTTGCGTCGGAAGGCGTACCTTTTATCAAAACCGGTGGTCTTGCTGATGTAGTCGGATCGTTGCCGAAATGCATTGATAAGAGATATTTTGATGTCAGAGTGATTCTTCCTAAATATATCTGCATGAAGCAGGA
Source organism: Lachnospiraceae bacterium (assembly GCA_016293925.1). GTDB lineage: Bacteria > Bacillota > Clostridia > Lachnospirales > Lachnospiraceae > RGIG4034. The sequence goes on from JAEDCX010000013.1 coordinate 24,763, forward strand.
GATGAAAGACCTCATGCAGTACAGATTCCATTTCTACATGGACTTTCACTGGAAGGAAGAGTATGTTGGAATCTTTGAAGCGAACGTAGGCGGCGTGACATATTATTTTGTGGACAATGAGGGTATGTTCCGCGGTCATAAGCCATACGGAGACAACGTCTATGATGAGATTGAGAAATATGCATTCTTCTCAAAGGCGGTTCTGTCGTCCCTTCCGCTGATCGGCTTCAAACCGGATGTGATCCATTGCCATGACTGGCAGACGGGACTTGTTCCGGTGTATATGAAGGAGCGGTTCAGGGGCAATGATTTCTTTGCCGGCATGAAGAGTGTGATGACCATTCACAATCTGAAGTTCCAGGGGAAATGGGACATCCGGGCAGTGAAGGATATTACCGGTCTGGGAGATTATTATTTCACGCCGGACAAATTGGAATCCTACAAGGATGCCAATCTGTTGAAGGGCGGACTGGTGTATGCGGACGCCATTACCACGGTCAGTGACACCTATGCCAGGGAGATTATGACAGAATTCTACGGAGAGAAGCTGGACGGACTGCTTCGGGCGAGAGAGCATGATCTGCGCGGTATCGTGAACGGAATTGATTACGAAGAGTTCAATCCGGCCACCGATCCGAATCTGGCACACAATTATGATGCAGTCACGTTCCGCAAAGAAAAAGGGAAGAACAAACGTGCTCTGCAGCGGGAACTGGGCCTTGTTGAGGATGACAAGGTGATGCTGATCGGTATTGTATCCAGACTGACGGATCAGAAGGGATTTGATCTGATTGCCCGGGTGATGGATGAATTGTGTCAGGACAGTATTCAGGTTGTCGTTTTGGGAACCGGTGATGCCAAATATGAGAATATGTTCCGGCATTTTGCATGGAAATATCAGGGCAAGGTGTCCGCCAATATCTACTATTCCGAGGGCTTGTCCCACAAAGTTTATGCGGCGTGCGATGCGTTTCTGATGCCGTCCCTGTTTGAGCCCTGCGGACTCAGCCAGCTGATTTCTCTTCGGTACGGTACTGTCCCCATTGTACGTGAGACCGGCGGGTTAAAGGATACCGTAGAGCCCTATAATGAATATGAGAGTACCGGTACCGGATTCTCCTTTATGAATTACAATGCACATGAGATGATGGCCACCGTAAGGTATGCAGAGCGCATTTTCTACGATAAGAAGCGTGAGTGGAACAAGATCGTTGACAGAGGGATGGCTGCAGACTTCTCCTGGAATGCTTCCGCATTGAAATATCAGGAGATGTATGACTGGCTGATCGGTTAGCGACGGCTTTCTTTCCGGAACGGAATGAGACAACATGATGACGATTGAGGGAGGGGTCCTGTTTCGGGACTCCTCTTTTTGAGAAAGAGGAAATCTATGGCGTTTGATGGAATTACAGTTGCAGCGGTGACAAAGGAGCTGCGGGAGAAACTGCTGAATCTCAGAATCAATAAAATATCCCAGCCGGAAGCGGACGAGATTCTTCTCACGATCAAAGGGAACAGTACCCAGTATCGTCTGCTGATCTCGGCAGATGCATCCCTGCCGTTACTCTATCTGACAGATACGAACAAGCAGAGTCCCATGAATGCACCCGCCTTCTGTATGCTGCTGCGGAAGCACATTCAGAATGCCCGCATCGTGGATATTATGCAACCGGAACTGGAACGGGTAATCTGTATGGAATTCGAGCATCTGGATGAGATGGGGGATTTGTGTCGCAAACGGTTGATGATCGAATTGATGGGGAAGCATTCCAATATCATTTTCTGTGATGACCGGGGGATGATTCTGGACAGCATCAAGCATATTTCCGGCATGGTGAGCAGCGTGCGGGAGGTGTTGCCGGGAAGGGATTATTTCATCCCCAAAACCACGGACAGGAAGAATCCTCTGACAGTGACCCGGGAGGAATGGAAGAATATTGTAGCAGAGAGGGCAGATCCGGTGTTTCAGGCGATCTTCCGGAATCTGAACGGTCTGTCGCCGCAGATTGCCCAGGAGATCTGCTACAGATGCGGTGTGGAAGGGGATCTGCCGTGCAGTACCCTGAAGGTGGAGCAGACAGATGCATTGTATGATACGCTCCGCGATATGATGAAACAGGTGGAAGGCGGTTCTTTTACACCTGCCATGTATCTGGAAAACGGAGCCCCCTGTGAGTATTCCTGCGTTTTGCTTACCAGCTATGGGAACAGGCAGGCAAAACCATTTGACAGTGTCTCCGAACTGCTGCAGGAATATTATGCCAAGAAGAACCGGATTACCAGAATGCGTCAGAAAACCGTGGATCTCAGGAGAATCATCGGAACGGCGCTGGAACGTAATTACAAGAAATACGACCTGCAGACGAAGCAGCTGCAGGATGCCGGGAAGCGGGAAAAATACAGAGTTTACGGGGAACTTCTGAATACCTACGGATATGATGCAAAGGGCGGAGAGCGGGAACTTACGGTATGGAATTATTATTCCAATGAGAATATGACGATTCCGCTGGACCCGACGCTCAGTGCACGGGAGAATGCCCAGAGATATTTCGATAAATACGGGAAACTGAAACGTACGGCCCAGGCCCTGACCGAGCTGACACAGGAAACGGCGGCGGAGATCAGTCACCTGGAGTCCATTGCCACGGCGATTGATATTGCCCAGAAGGAAGAGGATCTTGCCCAGATCAAAGAGGAGATGATCGAAAGCGGATATATCCGGCGGAAAGGAGGATCCGGCAAGGTGTCCAAAGCCGGCAAAGGGAAGCCGTTCCATTATGTGAGCAGTGACGGATTTGACATTTATGTAGGGAAAAATAATTATCAGAATGACGAGCTGACGTTCCAATTTGCAAACGGGAATGACTGGTGGTTTCACGCGAAGGGAATGCCGGGCTCCCATGTTGTGCTGCGGTGCAACAACCGGGAAGTCCCCGACCGTTCCATGGAAGAGGCGGCCAGCCTTGCCGCCTATTATTCCCGGGGAAGAGAACAGGATAAGGTGGAGATTGACTATACCGTCAGGAAAAATGTTAAGAAACCCAACGGAGCCAAACCGGGATTTGTGGTTTATTACACCAACTATTCCATGGTGGTAAGACCGGGGACGCAAGGCTTGACTGACCAAAATGACTGACGTATAATAGACTGGGTGTGCAAATGTACCAGGGGGTAACAGCATGATAAAGAGTATGACCGGGTTCGGACGCTGCGAGACAACGGACGGAAACAGAAAATTCACGGTAGAGATCAAAACGGTGAACCACCGTTATCTGGATGTGAATATCAAGATGCCTAAGAAACTGAATTTCTTCGAGTCAGCCATTCGGACATGTCTTAAGGACTACATTCAGCGAGGCAAGGTAGATATCTTCATTACATACGAGGATCTGGGAGAGAATCATTACAGTATCCGATATAACCGGGATGTGGCAGCAACCTATATGCGGTATCTGAGTGAGATGGAGCAGGATTTCGGACTGCAGAATGATGTGCGGGTATCCACACTGGCGAAATGTCCGGAGGTGTTATCCATGGAAGAGACCGATGTGGATGAGGAAGAACTGTGGAAGGAACTGGAGGCAGCCGTGCTTGGCGCCGCAAAAGGGGTAAGCGAGACCAGGATCCGGGAAGGTGAGAACCTGAAGAATGATCTCATTCAGAAACTGGACGGCATGCTGGAGCATGTGGAGTATATCGAGGCTAGATCACCCAAACTTGCGGCGGAATACCGGAGCAGGCTGGAGGAGAAAGTCCGGGAGCTGATCGGCGGTACTGTGGATGAGAACCGGATTCTGACAGAGGTTACAATTTTCGCAGACAAGGTCTGCGTCGACGAGGAAGTTGTCAGACTCAGAAGTCATATTGAGACAACCAGAAAGAATCTGACGGAAGGCGGAAGCGTCGGGCGGAAACTGGATTTCATCGCTCAGGAGATGAACCGGGAGGCCAATACCATCCTGTCCAAGGCCAATGATCTGGATATTTCCAATCATGCCATTGAATTGAAAACAGAGATTGAGAAAGTAAGGGAGCAGATTCAGAATATTGAATAATCTGATTAATATCGGTTTTGGTAACATTGTTAATACCTCCAAGATCATTTCGGTTGTCAGTCCCGAGAGTGCACCGATCAAGCGTCTGGTGCAGAGCGCCAAAGAGAACGGCAATGCCATTGACGCAACCCAGGGACGGAAGACAAAAGCGGTTCTGATCATGGAAGACAATAAAGTGGTTCTGTCAGCCCTGCTTCCGGAGACCATTGCCGGAAGAGCGCAGACGGAGAATGAGGAACACAATGAAGCGTAGAGGAATCTTGATTGTTATCTCCGGATTTTCCGGTGCCGGAAAAGGAACTCTGGTAAAAGAACTGTTGAAGAATTATGACAATTACGCGCTGTCAGTGTCTATGACAACGAGACAGCCAAGACCGGGAGAAACAGACGGCAAGGATTATTTTTTTGTTACCCGGGAAGCATTTGAAGAGAAAGTCAGTCAGGACGGATTCATTGAGTATGCGTCCTATTGCGGGAACTGTTACGGTACACCCCGGGATTATGTGGAGGAACAGCTTGCCGCGGGCAAGGATGTGATTCTGGAGATTGAGATCCAGGGTGCACTTCAGGTAAAGAAGAAGAATCCGCAGACGCTTCTGTTGTTTGTCACACCACCCAGCGGGGAGGAACTGAAGCGCAGGCTGGTGAACCGGAAAACGGAGACGGAAGAAGTGATCAATCAGCGTATGGCGCGTGCCGTAGAGGAATCGGCGGGGATCGAGCAGTATGATTATCTGGTGATAAATGATGATCTGGCAGAATGTACCGTACAGACCCACCAGCTGATTCAGGCTGCCCACGCCACACCGGACAGAAATCAGGATTTTATCCGGAAGATCCGCAGGGAACTTGGCGAACTGTAATCCGAACCGGTCCGTCGGAACCGGATCATTGGATTGGGTGAGGATATGAAAATAAGCATTATTGTGCCGGTCTATAACATGGCAGCGGATGGCAAGCTGGAATTCTGTATGGATTCGCTGGTCCATCAGACAATTGAGGATTATGAGATCATCGCCGTGGATGATGCTTCCACGGACCGGTCCTATGAGATTCTGCAACAGTATCAGGAGCGTTACCCCGGTAAGGTCCGTGTCATCCGGTCACCGGAGAACAGACGGCAGGGCGGTGCGAGAAATCTTGGTATGGATTCTGCCTGCGGACAGTGGATCGGATTCATGGATTCCGATGATTTTGCCGCTCCGGACATGTATGAGAAGCTTCTTGCGAAAGCGGAGGAAACCGGGGCAGATGTGGTGGGATGCCAGTATCAGATGACAAACGGACATTCGTTTGCACCGGGCAGACGAATGGAGAACAATACGCCGGAGCAATGCGGTATTCTGGACGACCGGAAGCGCGCGTCCCTGATCCTGCAGTGCGGCAGTATGGTGGTGAAAATCTATCGCAGGGATGTGATAGAACGGTTTGGACTGCGTTTTCCGGAGCATACGTTCTATGAGGACAATTATGCGGGCCCACTATGGATGATGTGTTTTACCCACTTTGAACTTGTGGATGAACCCCTGTATTATTATTATCAGCATGCACTTTCCACCGTGCACACGATTTCCGTGGAGAAATGCCGGAATCGTATGGATATGGCACTCCGGCTTGTTGGGGATTGCCAGAAGAGGGGGTTCTATGATACATATAGAGAGGAACTGGAGAGTTACTTCACGAGAATCTACTATACCAACACGCTTTTTTCGTATGTAAGAACGGCGAAATGGCCCCGGATGTCACTGGTGCGGGAACTGCGTGACGGAATGAATCAATATTTTAGTGATTTTCAGAAGAATAAGTATTATAATAATGCGTATGATGAGGAAGAGAAGAGATTGATCGCTATGCATATGGCGCATCCGCTGCGGTATGTCATCTACTACAAACTGCTGCGGTTCTATCGAAGACTCAGGTACGGACAAAAAGGAGAATAGAAAATGATACATCCATCTTACACAGAAATCATGAAAGTCGTAAACAGTGAGGTTGAGCCGGGAGAACAGCCGGTTGTAAACAGCCGGTATTCCATCGTGATGGCTACATCCAAGAGAGCCAGACAGCTGATTGACGGGCAGGAGGCGTATGTGGATCTGAACGGCAAGAAACCTTTATCCGCAGCAGTGGAAGAACTGAACGAAGGCAAGATCAAGATCCTGAATGAGGAGATTGTTGAAGAATAATCATGATGTGAGAGGGAATATGATCATCCATATTCCTTTTTTACGTTGCATGGTAGGACACGCCGGAGGAAGATGTGAAAATATTTTTTGTATCACTTGGATGTGACAAGAATCTGGTAGACTCGGAAGTCATGCTGGAACAATTGCATAACAGAGGATACTCTTTTACGGACGATGAGGAAGAGGCAGATATTGCGGTGGTGAATTCCTGCTGCTTTATCGGGGACGCCAAGGAAGAGAGCATCCGGACGATTATTGAACTGGGCGGGAGGAAACAGACCGGGAAACTTCAGAAACTGATTCTGTGCGGGTGTCTTGCACAGCGGTATCATCAGGAGATCCTGGAGGAGCTGCCGGAGGTGGACGCCGTCGTGGGAACACTGGCAATCGAGCGGATTGTGGATGCGGTGGAAGCCTGTCTTGCGGGAAAGCGGGAGATCTATCTGGAGGACATCCAGTCACCTCCCTTCATCGGCAGGAAGCGGGTGAACACTACGGGAGGATATTATGCATTCCTTAAGATTGCCGAGGGCTGCGATAAGCATTGTACCTACTGCGTGATTCCCAAGGTGCGGGGGAATTTCCGGTCCGTTCCCATGGAGGATCTGCTGGCGCAGGCCCGGGAGCTTGCGGCACAGGGGATCCGGGAACTGATTCTCGTTGCCCAGGAGACGACCGTTTACGGAACCGATCTCTACGGAGCCAAACAATTGCCGGAATTACTGCACCGGTTATGCGAGATAGAAGGAATCCGCTGGATCCGGCTGCTTTACTGCTACCCGGAGGAGATTACGGAAGAATTGATTGACACCATACGGGATGAGGAGAAGATCGTGCATTATATTGACATGCCGATTCAGCATGCCTCTGACAGAATTCTCAGCCGGATGGGCAGGAAGACAAACCAGGAGGAGATCCGCAGGAAGGTTGCCATGATCCGGGGCAAGATTCCGGATATTGCCCTGCGGACGACGCTGATTACCGGATTCCCGGGAGAGACGGAAGCGGATTTCGAGGAACTGTACCGGTTCGTGAACGAGATGGAATTCGACCGGTTGGGCGTGTTTCCCTATTCCGCGGAGGAGGATACCCCAGCGGCTTCCATGCCGGATCAGATTGATGAGAAAGTGAAACAATCCCGCCGGGACGAGATCATGGAATTGCAGCAGGCCATTGCCTTTGAAAATGAAGAGAACATGGTGGGCAGACTGCTTCCAGTGATGATTGAGGGAAGAATTGCAGAGGATAATGTATATGTGGCCAGATCCTACCGGGACGCTCCGGATGTGGATGGATATGTATTCGTGAACACGGACAGGGATCTGATGAGCGGTGATTTTGTGACTGTCCGGATAACGGATTCCCGTGAATATGATCTGATAGGAGAGATGGAAGATGAATTTACCCAATAAACTTACGATGTTCAGAGTAATACTGATTTTGCCGTTTTGCTTTTTTCTCATGACGGATTTCTGCGGGGAGGCATCAAAGTGGATTGCGCTTGGTATTTTTATTGTTGCAAGCCTGACGGATCTTCTGGACGGCAAGATCGCAAGAAAATATAATCTGGTGACAACCTTTGGCAAATTTATGGATCCGCTGGCAGATAAGCTTCTGGTGTCGGCGGCAATGATTGCACTGATCGAACTGAAACGGATTCCCGCATGGGTGGTGATCGTCATTATCAGCAGGGAGTTCATCATCAGCGGCTTCCGCCTGATTGCGGCACAGAAGAATGTGGTGATTGCAGCCGGTTACATCGGCAAATTCAAGACTACTTTCCAGATGATCATGATATGTCTGATGATTGCCGACATAGAAGAGATCCGGGTGGTTACGCTTGTGGTAATGTATGTTGCATTGGCGCTGACGATCATCTCACTGATGGATTACCTGATCAGAAACCGGAAGGTTATGAGAGACGAACAATAGAGCATAGGACAGAGACTGTCGGAAGAATAGAAGGGTATTATGAACGTAGAACTGATATCAGTTGGAACAGAGATATTGCTGGGGAATATTGTAAATACGAATGCTGCATATCTGGCAGAGCAGTGTGCCAGGGCAGGGCTTGCCTGTTATTATCAGACTGTTGTGGGAGATAATCATGACAGACTGAAGGAAACTCTGGAAAATGCCCTGAAACGGGCGGATGTCATCATTCTGTCCGGGGGGCTTGGACCTACGGAGGATGATCTGACCAAGGAAACCGCGGCAGAAGTGATGGGAATGGAACTTGTGGAAGACGCGGCGTGCAGACAGGCTCTGCAGGATTATTTTGCAGCCCGTAACATGGAGATCAGTGAGAATAACTGGAAACAGGCGCTGGTTCCGCAGGGAGGTCGGGCGCTGATCAATCAAAACGGCACCGCACCCGGAATCATCATGGAGAAGGACGGCAAACATGTGATTCTCCTGCCGGGTCCTCCTGTGGAATTGAAACCTATGTTTGAGCAGTATGTCTTTCCGTATCTGAATGCATTGGAGCCGGAAGTGATTCTCTCCCAGACCGTGAAAATATGCAATATCGGCGAGAGCAGGGCAGAGATGATGGTCAAGGATATGATCGACGAACAGACCAATCCGACGATAGCAACCTATGCCAAAACAGGAGAGGTGCATATCCGGGTGACGGCGAAGGCGGGAGATGAGGCTGCCGCCAAGAAGCTGTTAAAGCCGATTGTGAAGGAACTGAAGAAGCGGTTCGGTTCCGATATCTATTCGACAGATGAAACGTGTACGCTGGAGAAAGCGGTTGCGGATCTTCTGTGTGCCAAGAATCTGACCGTGACAACAGTGGAATCCTGTACAGGAGGGATGCTGGGATCCAGACTCGTGAATGTTCCGGGTATATCCGATATCTACAAGGTAGGGCTGATCACATATTCCAATAAAGCGAAAAGACGTCTGGCGGAAGTGAAGAAGACGACGCTGGAGAAATACGGTGCAGTCAGCGAGCAGGTTGCCAAAGAGATGGCAAAGGGGGCTGCCATGATGACCAGGGCGGATGTTGCCGTTGCCATCACGGGAGTGGCAGGTCCGGACGGCGGAACCGACGAGAAGCCGGTGGGACTTGTGTATATTGCATGTTCGGTATGCGGTAAGGTAACGGTGCGTAAGAACCGGTTTCAGGGCGGCCGGCAGAAGATCCGGGAGGCGGCAGTTTCGGCGGCACTGACTCTGATGCGACAGTGTATTCTGGAGTATTACAGCGAAGTGACATTTGGAGACAGAAAGTAATGCAGGAAAAAGAAGGAAAAGCAAAAGATCCGGTAAAAAGAGCATTGGTTATCAGTATCATTGCAGGCAGTTTTCTGTGTGTGGTGCTGACCGTTGTACTGTGTATGCGGGCGGTCGACAGGGCAGAACTTGTCCGGTTGGATCCGGACGGAATCAATCTGGACAATCCTTTTGGGTGGTTTGGTTCCCTGCCGGGAAATTACGGTTATGGATCCGGTTCCGGGAGCAACGGTTCCCAGGGAGCCGCGCAGGGGCAGAGCGGCAGTACGGTTCCTTACAATCTGGAGGAAGAGGACGATTATCTGATGTCCTGGTCAGAGCATCTGGACGAGGATGTTCCCTATGACATCATATGGTCTTTTGACAGTTATGAATCCGTGTACGGGAATGTATCCTGGACCTATTCCTATTACTATCTGGAGCAGGAGGGTGTGGATTTCTCTGCGGTCAACGAAGCAATCAGGAATGCCTGCGGATATGTGGCCTATGACTATCTGCAGCATTACGGATATGACAATCCGAATTACGATGGTACTCTGCAGACTGCGGGGAATGCATATATTGCATATAATACCACCGAAAAGATCAGTGTTTACGCCATTCACGCCTGTGCGGAAGATGAAACCAGATGGAATTATATTTCTTCCGCCAATATTGATCTTGTAACCGGGGAGGTATTCGAAAATACAGATATTTTCATGCCGGATCTGGCATTTGCGGAGCGTTTCCGGCTTCAGAGCAACCGACAGAACGGCTCGGTTGATTTTCTGGATCAGCTGACGGATGACCAGATATTGGAACTGCTGACGGATGATGACTCCAACATTCTTTTTTTCACGCAGAAGGGGATGGAGGTGGGCTTCCATTACGATACGTACTGGAACGGTAATCATCAGAGCGGATATGTGACCATTACCGTAAACGATTATCAGAAGTATCTGAATGACGGGCAGAAATGGTAGCAGAGCAGTCCGAAAGCAGTGTCGGAAAGAGCAGCATCGGCAGACAGGGTGTCATGGGGCGTGAAAACGTCTTTGGAGGAACGGATTGCGGATGCTGTTTTTGTATTGCACGGAAGCGCGGGATGTGATATCATCAAATCATCTGAAGAAATATCTGGATATCCGGGCAGATCGCCCTTTTCTCCGAATGGATCATTCAATTGAATATGTAAGGTTTGAAAAAGGATCATGTAGACCTGATTATTGGACATTAACGGCGGTACAATAATTGCATCGGCAGAAAACTGCCGGATAAAACATTGATGTTGACAGAATCGAACAAATGTTTTATAGTAGAAACAGAACAGGTGTTCTGGATGAGGAGAATGATGATGGAAAGAGAAGAAAAGCTGAAAGCATTGGATGCGGCATTGTTACAGATTGAGAGACAATTCGGTAAGGGCTCTGTGATGAAACTGGGGGATCCTGCATCACAGATGGCTGTAGAGACGATTCCGACCGGCTCATTGAGCCTGGATATTGCGTTGGGACTGGGAGGTATCCCGAAGGGACGTATCGTAGAGATCTACGGACCGGAATCAAGCGGTAAGACCACCGTTACCTTACATATGATTGCTGAGGTTCAGAAACGGGGCGGAATTGCAGGCTTTATTGATGCGGAGCACGCATTGGATCCTGCCTATGCCAAGAATATCGGTGTGGATATTGATAACCTGTACATCTCACAGCCGGACAATGGGGAACAGGCGCTGGAGATTACAGAGACCATGGTACGTTCCGGAGCTATCGATATTGTCGTTGTGGACTCTGTTGCCGCATTGGTTCCGAAGGCTGAGATTGACGGTGATATGGGTGATTCCCATGTCGGTCTGCAGGCACGGCTAATGTCACAGGCACTTCGGAAACTGACTGCAGTGATCAGCAAGTCAAATTGTACAGTCGTATTCATCAATCAGCTTCGTGAGAAGGTAGGCGTTATGTTCGGCAATCCGGAGACCACCACCGGAGGGCGTGCGCTGAAGTTCTATTCGTCGGTCAGACTGGATGTCAGGAGGATTGAAGCTCTGAAACTCGGCGGAGAGGTTGTGGGGAACCGCACCAGAGTGAAGGTGGTGAAGAACAAGGTGGCACCTCCTTTCAAGGAAGCGGAATTCGACATTATGTTTGGGGAAGGAATCTCCAGGGAAGGAGATATTCTGGATCTGGCTTCCGACTGTAATATTGTCATGAAGAGTGGTGCATGGTTTGCATATGAAGGAAACAAGATCGGACAGGGACGCGAGAACGCGAAACAGTATCTGAAGGATAATCCGGCTGTCTGTGATGAGATTGAACGTAGAGTCCGGGTTCATTACGGGTTTACCCAGGAGACCGCAGATGCTCCCAAAGCAGCTGCGAAAAAGGGCTCTAACGAGTGATAATGCTGAGAGGAAGTAACCGGATGAGGATAACGGATGTTGTGGAAGTATCCAAAGCACGTTACAAGATCTCCCTGGATCATACAGTCGCCTTTGTGCTTTACAAGGGCGACTTGTCTGTCTATCAGATCCGGGTCGGGAACGAATTGCGTGAGGAACAATACAGGGAGATTCTGGATCAGGTGCTGGATAAACGGGCGAAACTTCGTGCTCTGAATCTGCTGAAAGCTAGAGCGTATACGGAATATTGTCTTCGGAGGAAACTCAGGGAGGGATTTTACCCGGAGGAGATCATTGACCGGGCGATTGAATATGTGAAGCAGTTTCGATATGTGGATGATGCCCGGTATTGTATGGATTATATCGAGTACCATCAGGCAACGGAGAGCCGTCGCAGAATGCGGCAGAAGATGCAGGAGAAGGGAATCTCAGGAGAGTTGTTCGATCATGTATATAGCTGTATTCCTGAGACATATGAGGAACCGGAACGGATTCAGATCGAAGCATTTCTTAGCAAAAGGCACTATTCCGAGTGTATGGATGCAAAGGAGAAGAATAAGCTGATGCAGTCGCTGCTCCGCAAGGGATATCCGTTTGAACTGATTCGACGTTGTATGAAGATTTCCGGTGAAGAGTTCCGGAATTCGGACATGGAATGATAGTAGGACAGGATTTCAATGTGTTAT
>JAEDCX010000002.1 GCA_016293925.1 Lachnospiraceae bacterium
TCCTGCGGCTTCAAGTCTTTCTATGGTCTCACTATGCGGATGCCCATATCGGTTCCGTCTGCCGCAGGATATCAGTGCGGATCCGGGACGAATTGCCTGCAGAAACGCTTCCGTTGTGGTATTGCGGGATCCGTGGTGGGCTATTTTCAGTACGTCCACACTGCAATCCTTTGGCAAAACATTCCCGATCTCATCCATCACACATTTTTCCCCGGTTGTTTCCAGATCTCCTGTCAGCAGGATAGAAAACGAATCACAGGTCGCTAACACCACCAGAGAGGCATCATTGGTATTTCCCGAACTGTATCCGGAATCCGGATGCAGCACGTAATAGATCCAGTTTCCCTGCAGGATACAGTCCCCTGCTGCCAGCCACAACAGATCCGCCCCGCTTCTTGTGACCGCTTCGGTCAATTCTTTCCACTTTTCGTTCCCACCTGACGTTCCCTTCGCAGTTCCTGCAGTTTCCAATGTTCCAGTTTCCGCAGATTCCAAAGATTCATACTCTCTACGAAAGACCTCAGCCATACACAGAGTTCTCACGCCGATGTCTTCCTGCTGCAGCAGTTCAACAATGCCGTTCATGTGATCCTGATCCGGATGGGTGATCATGCACCGGTCAACCTTTGAGACTCCCATATATTTCAGGAAAGGGATCAGGATGTTCTCGCCGGGCTTGTTTTGATTTAGACTGCCACAGTCAATAACAGTGCAGTGATTATCCGCCCCCAGAATGCAGATGCAATCGCCCTGTCCCACATCCAGAAACCATATCCGGTCCTGTGTCCTGCCACGCCAGATCAGGCACAGAACTGCTGCCACCGGTAACAGAGATATCAATATACTCCTCCATGTGATCCGGGATTCTTTTTTACTTTTCTGACATTCCCTGCGCTCGTCCCCTTTCCATCCCACTGCCAACATCAGGAAAAAAGCAAGCAGGGCATAGTAAACTGCAACCTGAAACAGCTTCGGTCGTCCGATAATCAGAGGATGCATCAGAGGACAATCGATTCCGGAAACCCTGTCCATCCCCCGGGAGACCAGAATCTGAATACCCAGCAGCCAGCGTTCCGGCCATAACAGAATTCTTCCCACCCTTCGCGCAAACCAGCCGGCGAGCATCCCTGCAACGCCCAGCATCATAATCGGTGTCATCAGCGGAATGACAATCAGATTCAGCAGCATGGCATACAGGGGAATCTCGTAATAGAACCATGCCAGAACCGGCAGAGACGCCAGTTGAATAGCAAGCGTCATCTCCAGAGCGGAACAGATTCTGCCTTCATACGGCCACACAAGTTTCATCGCCGGCGCAATCACGGCAACACCCATCACAGCCGTAAAAGATAATAAGAATCCGCAATCGTACAGATATCTTGGATTCTCTCCGAGAATACACATGGCGGATACCGCCATACCGATAGGCATATCATAGGTTCTCCCGCAAATCTCTGCCCCCAGCCGCATCCCGAACATCAGCAATGCCCGCATCGTCGGTGTGTTCATCCCTGTCAGAAGTCCGTAAAGAATCATGACGAGTGCACAAACAACCGCTCTGGGAATTGCCGGAAGACGGATGCGCCGCAGCAACCGATAGAGCATCTGTCCCAGCAGGGCAATGTGCAATCCCGAAATAGAGAGAATGTGGGCAATCCCGTTTCGGGCGAAGCTGTCCCGGATGTCCTTATCCATCTCTCCCCGCATGCCCAATAACATGGCGCACAACATGCCTGCCTCCTGCTCAGGCAGACAGTCATACAGAGTCTGTGCCAGCCCGATCCGTACGGTAAACAGTCGTTCCTGCAGACGACCTATCCAACCAGCAGCGGAAACCGTCACATAGGCTCTGTCATGTTCTGTGATCCTGCTGCCGTCCTGCACCCTGCCATATCCGTCAATTCCCCGAATTGCATAATATCTGCACAGATCAAACTGCCCAGGATTGGTCGCTTTGGCGTAATTCTCCAATTGTAGTTCCATGGTAATGGTCTCCCCGATATGGGGAATGGATTCCGACCCTTCGTCGAAAGAAATCAGAATAGAATATCCTTTGATGAGCAGGTCCGGTAGTTCCTCCGAGCACCCCTCAGCAATATCCAGACGGCACCTTGTGCCATTCTCTGTCAGTTCCTTACTTCGTATTCTTCCGGTAATGTTCCAGGTTTTCCCGGTCACCGCTTCCGGCATGCCTGCCCTGATCGGACAGATTCTATAGAACACAAGGACAGTCAGCACCAGCAGAATACAAACAATACATAATGGTCTTTTCAATCAATGTACCAGTTCACGGTTCTGCTCAAAAACCGTGTTCAGGTTTACTCTCTCTCTCAGCAGTACATCCGAACTGCCATCAATACTGATCTGCACCCTTTCCACGTCCGTCAGTGCAGTCAGTGAATTCACCAGGGAATACACGGTCGTCTCTGCGGTTACATTGTTTACCGGATTCAGAAACCCCTCATCCAGATTCACATAACACACGCCATCCGTTACCGTAACGCTGATAATCTTCGTCCCACCGTTCACGGTAGGATAGACCGTTTTAATATTCGGTCCGGCAATCAGCTGCTCCACGATCAGTTTCGGCAACGATATATTACTGTTATAGACCACCTGACGTTCCACCTTGATCAGACCGTCTCCTGCTTCGTTGGCAAAATACAATTCCAGAATTGTTCTCTCATAACTGTTAATATCCGCCCCCTCATTGTCAATGAACTGGTCAGCAGTCATATTTCCGATGACCTTGCCGTTACTGTCTGTAAGCGGCTGGTCGTTTACGGTAATACGGACACTGACAACAGCCGGAATCTGACAGAATGTCCGAACCAACGCCGCCCGTGTCAGAACCTCCGTTGTGCGGTTCATCAAAAGATAACTGTCATCAAAATTCAGCGATAGTTTTCCTTTGTCGTAGGTACAACGCTCCAATACCAGCCCCGTTCCCAGAACGGAATGCATCTGTTCGGAATCTGATTCCTCCGACAGATACCCGATCAGTTCCGAAATAATATCCAGTGTTTCCACCGATGTCACCGACACCGTTCTGCTGATGACCCCGGTATCACTACCGTTCAGACAGTATATCATATATTCGCTGCCCTCCGTCGCATCCTCTCCGGTCTTCCCGCAGGAGACTGCCAGAAACAGGAGACAGACCAGCAGCATCATGCCCATGCATTTTCGTTTCAGCATATCCTCGTTCACGCCTCCTTTCAGACAATATAGATGAGCGGGATCCTCATGGTGAATGTTGTTCCTTCCCCTAATGCACTTTCCACCTGAATCGAACCTCTGTGCATCAGCACGGCGCTTCTGGTGATTGCCAGTCCCAGACCGGTTCCCCCGATCTCTTTGGAATGGGATTTGTCCACCCGGTAAAATCTCTCATAGATGTGTTCCAGATCCTCTTTCGCAATGCCGATTCCGGAGTCCTGCACGGTTACTGTAAAAACCTGGTGATCCGCATCCAGCACAATCCTGACCCACCCCCCGGGATGATTATATTTGATGGCGTTCTCAATCAGATTGCTGACTGCAAGAGTCAATTTCACAGAATCCACATTGGCGGACACCGCACGCAGGCTCTCAAAGATCAGTTCCACCTCATGCTGCACCGCAATCGGTCGCAAGCGCTTCAGAATCTGTTCCACCAGACTGTTGATATCCGTCTGTTGAATACTCATATCCGCTGCGGTCTTGTCCATTTTCACCAGCGTCAGCAGATCATTGATGATCTCATTCTCCCGGTCAATCTCTGCAGAAATATCTTCCATAAATTCCCGGTAAATCTCCACCGGAACATTGTCCTGCGTTAAAAGAGAATCCGCAAGTACTTTCATAGAGGTGATCGGTGTCTTCAACTCATGTGACACATTTGCCACAAACTCCTGCCTGGAATCGTCAAACGCCTTCATACGACGTTGCAATTGATTGAATGCATCCACAATATGCACTGTCTCATAGTAATCTGGAACGGAGATTTCCTCATCGGAGAATCCGGCGCGCACCGCAGTAATTGCCTGCGTAATCTTATTGAAGGGACGTATCAGAATATAGGACAGACCGATTGCAATTGCCACCATACAGCCGATACAGGTAAACAAAACCACCATGGATTTGCGGTTCAGAATCGCACGGGTGATGGCAATATTGTCCGTTGATGCACTGACCAGCATAACCCCCCTGCAGACACTGACATCCGACGTCTCTCCGGTATCCATGTTCACCGGGAATTCCGTGATCGGAACGGTCATCTCGATATACTGATATCGCCTGTTGTAGTGGGTGTGGCTCTCTCCGCGGTAACATTTGATCACTTCTTCGGAAATCATCGTTTTCCCTTCACTGATCCCGTAGGTATCCCGGATCACCCGGAACGTATCGTCCATAATCATGACCCGGCCATTATAAAGATTTGATAACTGATTGAGTTCTGCATTCACGACTTCCGAGGAAGAATCCTCCAGATATCCATAAGCCAGCAGATGATTCGCTATGATCCGAACTTGGTTTTCCACCTCCTTCTTTTTGACATCAACAGCCCTGTTCTCATAGGCGTTGACGATCACATAGCGCAGAATGGTAGCGGGAATAATGCCCGCACACAGAATGATTAAGAAAATACGCAGACGAAAACTTCTGAAAAAAGGAAATCCTTTCCTGAAATACTTCTTCATATCGGACCTCATCTATCTCCGTAGAAATATCCAACTCCCCACTTGGTCTGTACATACTTCGGCTCACTGGGATTCTGTTCGATCTTCTCACGCATACGGCGGATGTGCACATCCACGGTGCGGACGTCCCCCGGATAATCGTCTCCCCAGACCAGTCGCAGCAGATTATCTCTGCTGTATACCTTATTGGGATTGCGAACCAGCAGCTCCAGCACATCAAATTCTTTTGCCGTCAGATCAATCTTCTTCCCGCAGATAAACAGATTCCGGTTATCACAGTCCAGACGGATATCGCCGCTCTCCAGAATACGCCCCTGCTCTGCCGCGGCACCTGCATGACCGGATGTACGATCCACCCGGCGCATAATCGCCTTCATTCTCGCTTTCACTTCATCGATATTGAACGGCTTGGTGATATAATCGTCAGCTCCATGCTCCAGACCCTGGATTTTATCGGCATCCTCTCCCTTTGCGGTTAACATAATGATTGGTACCATGGAAAACTTCCGAATCTGCTCGCAGACTTCAATCCCGCTCATCTTCGGAAGCATGATATCTAACAGAATGATATCATATTCCTTCTCCCGGACCATCTGAAGTGCCATCTCCCCGTCGGATGCGGTATCTACTTCCATGCCGTCACTTACCAGGCTGAAGCTGACCCCCTTCAGAATCAGTTTTTCGTCATCTACCAGCAATACTTTCCTCATGTTCCACTCCCCTTACAAATATCCCACGCTCCGGCCTGTCAGATCGTCACATATGCTTTGATTTTCTCATACAGACCATCTTTGATCCCCGGAACATTCATTATCTCTTCTGTCGAACGGAAAAATCCGTGTTTCTCCCGATACTCCACAATCTCGGATGCCTTGGCCTCTCCGATTCCCGGAAGACTCATCAGCTCCGCAAGACCGGCCGTATTCAAATTCACCATTCCGTTGGTTCCTCCGGACGCATTTGCTCCGTTCCCTGCACCGGACCGGTTTTCTCCCGCATAGTATACCCGGATCATCCGGCCATCGGATACCGTCTCTGCCAGATTCAGACATGTTTCATCCGCATTCTCCGCAAACCCGCCGGCCAGTTCAATGATCTCATAGATTCTGGTTCCTTCCGCCACCTCGTAGATTCCGGGTCGCATGACGGCTCCGCACAGATACACACAGGCATATCTTTGTTCCGATAACCGCCTCTCCTGCATTATTGGTGTTTCCGGAGATACCTTATCCTGTACCTTATCTCCTTCGGTATCCGCCAGTTCCGCTTCTGTCCGGCTTTGTGCATTTCGTATCAGGACACCGCTTTGCTCCCTGCATCCGGTCAGTACACCGAACAGAAGAAGCATGATTGCACATAATTTTTTTCTCATCAGTCACTCTCCTCTGCATTCCTGCAAAGGTCCCCCCGGCGACCGTACTCCTATTGTATAGCATTCCGATACTTTTTCGCAATAATAATATGCAGAAAATCGCAGGACGTCCTCCTGCGATTTCTTCATTCGTTCTATCCCTGCGGTGAATCGTATCAGTATCCCTCCTGATCATCCACCTCATCGTACTCATACACCGGTTCCTGCGGCATCACGATATATTCTTCCCTGACTGTGGACTGACTGATCTGGGATTTCATCTTCTCGGACAATCCCTTCAACAGCAGATTCACGTCCTCGCCCTGCCAGGCCCTGGTAAAGCACAGTTCCAATTCCACCCAGTAGTTGCTTGTTTCCAGCATCTTGGGCATGGAGATCGACTGGTCATATTCCTGTGCAATGGTATACATACATTCATAGGGGTAATTATCCAGTCTTCTTGCCGCAAATTTGTCCGTTCTGCCGTACAGAAGATCACTACTGCTGTAGGTCAGATAACGTGCCAGCATATTGGCTGCACTCTGATGTTCGCTGTATCCGTTCACCGCCACAACGCTCGTCGTAGACAGGCTCCGGGATGTCATCTCATCGTTGATATCCGGAATCCGGCACACACCGTATTCATAGGCAAACTCTCCCGCTCGGACGGCATTCTCCAATCTGCTGATCGCATGCGTCGTTGCCACGGTAAAGATCATCTTGCCATTCATAAAGTCATCGATGACGGATTCATATGTGACTGTGTCCGCGTCAATGGAGAAGAACTGGTTCATATCCTGATACATCTCAAGACATCGGATAGCGGATTCATTGTAAATATCAACCTGTTCCGGATCATCGCCGGTTTCACCGCCTACCACTACATAGCTTCCCACAAAGAAGAAATTATAGAAGATATCGGACACATCCCAGGTAAAGAAGGATTCCACCTTCCCCGGAGCGTCATACTCCGCTGCAAAATCCAGAATATTTTCAATGGTGGACGGGACCATCGTGGCCACCTTATTCTCCACCATGGCCCGGATCTCGTCCGTCATATTCTCTTCGGTGAGAATGATTTCCTCCGCCAAAGAATCCATTTCCGCTTCCTGCGCGTCCTCATCCGTTGTTTCTGCATTCTGTCCGTTCAGTTCCTCCTGAACCAGCTGCATGGCAATCTCTTTGAGATAGGTTCTGTTATACAGCAGATAGCTTGTCTCAAAGTAGAACGGATATGCAATCTTTTTCCCTTCATAGGTGACCGCATCCACGCCTGCCTGATAGAAAACATCCGGATTGACAAAACCGCCTTCATCATCAATCTCGACTGCCAGCCCCGACAGATATGCTTTTCCCAGTGAATCATTGCCGATAATATAGAGATCCGGAATCTCAGCACCGTCCAGACTGGCCGTATTGATCTGCTCCAGATACTCGCTCCCCGACACCAGGGTGGGTACCACTCTGATATCCGTGTCCTCATAGAAGTTAAGCGCAACGCTGTTAATATAATCTGTCAGTGCTTCGTCCGTGTACCACAGATGAATGGTCTCTTTCCTGACCCGCCTCTCCTCTGCTCTCTCAGCCAGCGTTTTGTAATCATCCAGCCCCAGATGGATCAGCAGAGCAAGTACTGCTCCCAGCACCAGAACAGATATCAGTCTGCTCTTCATACTCATCTATCAATCCCCTATCCTACTCTTTTCCGACTGTTTCCCGGATGCACTCGTCCAGAATCGCAATCATCTCATCCACGTGCTCTTCCTGAATGATCAGGGAAGGTACGAAACGAATAATATCGGTTCCCGCATTGATCAGAATCAGACCTTTCTCCAGTGCCCGATTGATAATAGGCGCAACTGCCTGATCGAATACCAGCCCCTGCATCAGTCCGGAACCTCTCCTGTCTGTAATGCAGGAGAACTGTTCCTTTAGTGCATCCAGTTTTGTCTCCAGATAACCGCTGATCTGACCTACATGCTCCGTGATCTTCTCCTCTTCAAACAGATCCAGCACCTTGCTGACCGCTGCACATGCCAACGGATTGCCGCCATATGTGGTTCCGTGGTCGCCTGCCGTAAGAGAATTGGCTCCGACTTTCTCCGTCATCAGAAATGCCCCTACGGGAACCCCGCAGCCCAACGCCTTGGCACAGGTCATAATGTCCGGTTTCACGCCGAATTGCTGCCATGCAAACATATATCCGGTTCTGCCCATGCCACACTGGATCTCATCCAGAATCAGAAGGATATCCTTCTCATCGCACAATGCCCGAACACCCTCCAGAAATTCCCTGGTTGCCGGATAGATTCCGCCCTCTCCCTGAACGGTTTCAAACAGAATCGCCACGGTTTTGTCGGTAATGCAGGCTTTCACACTCTCCAGATCATTCATCCTGGCGAATCGGATATTCCCGATCATCGGCTGAAATGCCTCCCGGTACTTCGGATTTCCCGTCACGGACAGCGCTCCCATGGTCCTTCCGTGGAACGAATGCTCCATGGCAATAATCTCATGGTCTGTACTGCCATCCTTCAGATATCCATACTTTCTGGCCGCCTTGATGGCGCCTTCAATCGCCTCGGCTCCGCTGTTTGTGAAGAAAACCCGATCCATACCGGATACTTTTTTCAGTTTCCGAGCAGCTTCAATCGCAGGCACATTGTAATAATAATTGGAGGTATGAATCAATTTGTCGATCTGCGCTTTCAACGCATCATCATAGGCTTTGTTATGATAGCCCAATGCAAATACCGCTATTCCGGATACGAAGTCCAGATACTTCTTTCCATCCAGATCGTACAGATACACTCCGTCTCCCTTCTCCAGAACAACCTGATACCGGTTATATGTATGGAGAAGCGCTGACTCCGCAGCGTCAATATATGCTTTCATTGTTTCACTCATCTTACTGCTCCATTTCCTCATGATCTGCAACAATTGCCGTACCTACGCCGTGCTTGGTGAAGATTTCCAGCAAAAGAGTATGCGCAATACGTCCGTCCAGGATATGCACCCGGTTTACGCCTCCCCGGATCGCACTGGTGCAGTTGTTCAGTTTCGGCAGCATTCCACCCCCGATCCATCCGTCAGCAATCAGCTTATCCGCTTCCGTAGCAGTCAGTCTGGAGATAAAAGAGGACTTGTCGTTAATATCTTTGTACAGTCCCTCGATATCTGTCAGGAAAGCAAGTTTCTCTGCGCCCACCGCCTTGGCAATCGCACAGGCCGCATCATCTGCATTGATGTTATAGGTCCGGTACTCGTCATCCAGACCGATGGGAGCCACGATCGGCAGGAAATCCTTCTCCAGCATATCATGGATGATCTTCGGATTCACATCCGTAATCTCTCCCACGAAACCGATATCCTTCCCTTCGGAATATTTCTTCTGAACCTTCAGGAGTCCGCCGTCTTTGCCGCTGATACCGACTGCATTTACACCAAGTTCCTCCACCATGGTAACCAGACGCTTATTTACTTTGTTCAGCACCATCTCCGCAATCTCCATGGTATCGCTGTCAGTCACCCGGAGTCCGTTCACAAACCGGGGTTCCATACCGACCTTGTTAACCCAGCGGCTGATCTCTTTGCCGCCGCCGTGGACGATAATCGGCTTGAAACCAACCAGTTTCAGGAGGGTCACATCCTTGATCACATTCTTCTGCAGTTCCTCGTCTGCCATGGCACTTCCGCCGTATTTTACCACAATAATCTTACGGTTAAATTTCTGGATATATGGTAATGCCTCAATCAAAACGCCTGCCTTGGCAAGTACTTCATTCATCTCACTGTTCATACGCTTCTCCCATCTGCGGTCACTCTTAGGAACGGTAATCCGCATTGATCTTCACATAATCGTAGGTCAGGTCGCAGCCCCATGCGGTTGCGCTGGCTGTTCCTTCTTTCATATCCGCAATCACGGTCACTTCCGGCTCGGATAATATCCTGGTTGCCTCTTCCTCACTGTACTCTGCAGCAACCCCATCCTTGAAAATCAGGATCCTGCCGGCTGCACTCTCGAAGCTTAACTCGATTGCCTCCGGATCGAAAGTAGCACCCGAATATCCCATGGCGCACAGAATTCTTCCCCAGTTTGCATCATGCCCGTAGATGGCAGCCTTGGTCAGACTGGAACAAATCACGGATTTGGCCAGTATCTTCGCTTCTTCTTTGGTTTTCGCGTGAATCACCCGGGTTGCGAAAAGAGCAGTTGCTCCCTCTCCGTCACCGGCCATCTTCTTGGCAAGGGTTTCATTGATATAATGAAGTGCCTCGCAGAATGCATCATAGTCCGCACCCTCCGCATCGATTGGCGGATTCTCTGCCATACCGTTTGCCAGAATAAGCAGCGTGTCATTCGTAGAAGTATCCCCATCTACAGAAATCATATTGAAGGTATCCTGTACATCGGCACGAAGCGCCTTGGTCAGTAACTCCTTGCTGATAACCGCATCCGTTGTGATAAAGCCCAGCATGGTGCACATATTCGGATGAATCATACCGGACCCCTTGCACATGCCGCCGATTGTAACCGTTTTCCCTCCAATCTCAACTGTTACCGCTGCCTGTTTGGATATCGTATCCGTTGTCATAATCGCTTCAGCGGCCCGGTTGCCGGCTTCCAGACCTTCCTGCTTGGCGGCTACCAATAATTTGACGCCTTCCACCATCCTGTCGACCGGAAGCTGCATACCGATTACTCCGGTGGATGCAACGCACACACTGTCCACAGGAACGAGAAGCTCTGCTGCCACCGCCTCAGCGGTTTGCCTGCAGTACTCATATCCCTGTTTTCCGGTACATGCATTGGCGATCCCGGAGTTTACCACAACCGCCTGCGCATAGGGAGAATGCTCCGTAATCTCCCTATCCCAGATAACCGGTGCTGCTTTTACCAGATTGCTGGTAAAGGTTCCTGCGCATACACACGGCTTCCGGCTGTATACGAGTGCCATATCTTTCCTGTTCTTATATTTGATGCCGGCCTCCACGCCGGCTGCTTCAAAGCCCTTTGCTGCGGTAACACCGCCGTCAATTATCTGATACATATTCCTTCCTCCGTTTTCTCTTCGGTCTGTCTAGTCATTAAAATGAATAATGTTTGCATCATTCAATACAAAATCATAATAGTTCAGATCTTCTCTTTTCGTCCAGCCGATGCATCTCCAGAATGCATTCCCGATGTCATTCACCGTAAATGCAATCAGCGAAACCTTATTGATTCCTTCCTCCTGCAGCCGTCTCATACAGAACGTAACCATCTCCTTGCCAATTCCCCGCAGACGATACGCCGGATCAACACATACATGGTACAGGCATCCACGTCTTCCGTCGTGTCCGCACAGAATGGCTCCCACGATCTTCCCGTCTTCCACAGCTACCACACTGATTCCGGGATTCCGTTTCAGGAAACGTTCCACTCCCTCCCGGCTGTCATCCATGCTTCGGATCGCAAATCCTTTGATTGTCATCCACAGCGCACGTACCTGTTCGTAATCCTCCACCTCCATTGCCCTTATCACGGTGGTTCCTCCTATTCTCTCATCATGCATGCCTACCTTTTATAATAACGCAAACAGAATGATATCACAACTTTTATTTTACAACCGGGAACACAGTGGCAGTTATGAACCTTTCCTTTTTGGCACCCGCCTCATTCCGCTGCCGTTACCGATATTGTATGATTATACAGTCGTTGCGAATAATATGCAATAGTTTTTTTTATTATATGCATCATATTCATTATTTTTTATAGTTTTATGCATAAATTTGCAGTTGCATTCTGTGTAAGAATGTTGTATATTATTCACAGGCAGTATCCGGGAGTCCTTTCGGATACGACAACAACATTACAAAAGGAGTTTATCAATATGAAAGAAAAAGTTATTCTGGCGTATTCCGGTGGTCTTGATACCACGGCAATCATTCCCTGGTTGAAAGAGAATTTCGACTACGAAGTCATCTGCGTCTGCGTTGACTGCGGACAGGGAAACGAACTGGACGGTCTGGAAGAGAGAGCAAAATACTGCGGCGCAGAGAAATTATACATCGAAGATGTGACCGACGAGTTCTGTGATGAGTATATTGTTCCCTGCGTACAGGCGCATGCCGTTTACGAGAACAAGTACCTGCTGGGAACCAGCATGGCAAGACCCGTGATCGCAAAACGTCTGGTTGAGATCGCAAGAAAGGAAGGGGCTACGGCAATCTGTCACGGTGCAACCGGTAAGGGAAATGATCAGATTCGTTTTGAGCTTGGTATCAAGGCACTTGCTCCCGATCTGAAGATCATCGCCGCATGGAGAAATGAGAAATGGACTCTGGACTCCCGTGAGTCAGAGATCGAGTACTGCAAACAGCATGGCATCGAGCTTCCGTTCTCTGCTGACAACAGCTACAGCCGTGATCGTAACCTCTGGCACATCAGCCACGAGGGTCTGGAATTAGAGGATCCTGCCAACGAGCCCAACTATGACCATCTTCTGGTTCTCGGTACAACCCCTGAGAAAGCGCCGGAGGAAGGTGAATATGTTACCATGACCTTTGAAAAGGGTGTTCCCACCAGCGTCAACGGCAAGAAGATGAAGGTATCCGATATCATCCGGGAACTGAACGTTCTGGGCGGCAAGCACGGTATCGGTATTGTTGACATCGTTGAGAACCGTGTTGTCGGCATGAAATCCCGCGGCGTATATGAGACTCCCGGCGGAACCATTCTGTACGAGGCGCATCAGCAGTTGGAAGAACTCATTCTGGATCGTGATACATATCGTGAAAAAGAAGAGATGGGAAATAAACTTGCTCAGATCGTATACGAAGGAAAATGGTTCACCCCGCTTCGTGAGGCAACCCAGGCGTTCATCGAATCCACCCAGAAATATGTAACGGGCGAGGTAAAATTCAAACTGTACAAGGGCAACATCATCAAGGCAGGCACTACAAGCCCCTACTCTTTGTACAATGAATCCATTGCTTCCTTCACGACAGGCGATCTGTACGATCATCATGATGCAGAGGGCTTCATCAATCTGTTCGGTCTGTCCTGCAAGGTTCGCGCCATGAAGCTTCAGGAAGTGGAAAACAAATAAAAAGAGGGAACCATATTGAATACTGTTGTTAAGATCATTGTTATCTATCTGATCCTTATGACACTGGCAGGGTTTTTCAGTATGGGAATCGATAAGCGTAGAGCAATCCGGCATGCATACCGCATACCGGAGGCTACGCTTTTTCTGATTGCCGCATTGGGCGGAAGCCTCGGTTCCATCCTGGGAATGCGGCACTTCCGCCACAAAACCAGACACCGGAAGTTTGTGTGGGGTATGCCCGGGATTTTGATTCTCCAGATCATATTGGGAACCGCTCTCGGCATTGCCTTACGAAAATACTTTTTCTGATACAGGGGGTAATCGGCTATGCATATCGCTGTATGTGATGACAATATTGCAGACCGCAAACAAACAGAACGTCTTCTCTCTCGGGAGATCGACATGCGCAAAAACAATGCAAACCCAATTTATGTAGATTCCTTTGGCAGTGCGGAATCTCTGCTGCATTCGCCGATGCGTTATGATATTTTCTATCTGGATTATCACTCCAACGGCCGGAATTCCTATGAGATTGCAGCAAGTCTCCGGGAACTCGGTGTCATTGCACCGATCTGGATCTGTGGGCAGGAGGAATCGGAAATCGGGGAACAGATTACCTGTCTCGGTCTGGAGCATACCTATCCGCTTGCCAAACCCATCCTGAAAGCGCGCCTGTCCGAAACGATAGACATCGCCAGATCTCTGCGGACACAGATTCTTCCCCCCGTGGAGATCCGGGGGCTGGAGGAAACCTTTTATCTGAAAGAAGAGGAGATTGCATATATTCATTGCACGGAGCACCAGATTGAACTGCATCGTATGAACGGCGACATTGATTTCATCAACGGTGTCCAGGAAGAAGCCTTTCATTCTCTGGAGAATCATCCTCTTTTCCTGTTTCTCGGCAAGCACTACATTCTGAACATGCGATATGTAGAGGAGGTTCATCTGAGCCGCGTGAATATGCAGAACGGAGAATCCTTCCTGGTTTCTCTCCGGTCCGCATCCGGTATCCGGAAAATAAAAGAGGAATTGAAAAGGACCGGGCTTCTCTAAGCCCGGTCTCTGTATATCAGTTTATTCTTCCGAATCTGCGCGTTCTGTACACTTCTGTTGCTTCTCTATGCCTCTTTTCTTACGGTTGAATGCCCACAAGACAATATCGCCGACCAGTCCCAGTCCGACTAGATTGTTACGATCACTCCGCCTTCATTGGCATACATCGTACTGATTCCGGACGTATCCAGAATCATCACCTCCCGGATCGTCGGAAGTGCTTCCTGCACAAGTTCTTTCACATACTCAGCACGATCCCTTGCATGTACCTGATTGATCACAATTCTCTTTTTCTCCGGTTCCGTACATTCCTTTACCAGGATATCCACCATCTTCTTCAATGCCTTTTTCACACCGATTGCCTGCGACAGCTGGATGATCTCTCCCGTATCCGCCCCCATAACCGGTTTAATATTCAGTGTGGAAGCCACCAGGGATTTCACGCCGGTCAGTCGTCCGTTTTTCCGGAGGGTATCCAGATTATCCAGCACGAAATACGTATTCATACTGTCACGGAACCTGGTCAGTTCCTCACAGACTTCTTCAAAGGCAAGTCCCTGTTCACACAGTTCCATGATTTTCATGGCGATCTGTGTTTCCCCGCCAGCTGCAGACTGGGAATCGATCACGAAGATATTCTTCTCCTCATCCACTTCTTCATGGAACAGATCCCGTCCCAGACAGGCACTGTTATAACTGCCGCTCAATTTACCGGACAGCGTAATCACATATACATCCTCTTCCGCAACCCGGTACGCATCCATATAGCTGTCCGGAGACGGGCAGGAAGACTTCGGGCAGGTCTTGGATTCCGCGATTCTGCGAATCAGGTCTTCTCTGTCAAGGGTCGCATCGTCCACAATCCGGTATCCGCCAACTTCTATCTCCAACGGCACGCTGGTAAAGCGTTTGTCCCCTGCATATCTCTCCGGAATCTCACCGCAGCTGTCCATAATAATCTTATAACTCATATCTGTATTCTTTCCTTAACTGTTTTCTGTTTCTCTGTCATGTAGTTTTCATTACTACATCATACTATCATTCCATCTATTTATTGTAAAGATCAAAATCGGTATTTCCAAAGGATTTCATGCTTTTTTAATATTTTGGCATTATCCTGCCTTCCTATACCATGCCCCTTTCGGGATTATGCTTTCCGCGAGACCTATGTGTCTCAGACAATTCTGAAAAGGGAGTATACATTTTGTAAAAATCACTATATAATGTTGTTAGTTATGCAGAAAGGAATATTCTATGGAGCTGTTTGAGATCCGGTGCAACCGGCAATTCATGAAGGATTTGCTGATCGGACAGACGTTTGATCAATTCTTGCTGGAAGAAGCCGACATCAGTACGTTTAATCATTTCATGATCGACGGACATATTCTTCCTGCCTTTTATGAACAGGATACCGCTCCCGCAGAGGAATTCTCCACCTGGGATAAGATTCGTCCGGTCTGTTTCTCCCTGATCAGGGGCAAACGGCTACCGCTGCATTTTAAACTGGTGCTGCATGCACCGGAATCGATTGTGCAGCAGATTCTCTCAGATGAACAGTGTACGCTGGCTCCGGAATATTTAAAGGCACTGGTTCTCACCGTTCGATTTAACGG
This sequence comes from Lachnospiraceae bacterium, assembly GCA_016293925.1. Taxonomy (GTDB): domain Bacteria; phylum Bacillota; class Clostridia; order Lachnospirales; family Lachnospiraceae; genus RGIG4034. The sequence continues at coordinate 15,794 of JAEDCX010000002.1, forward strand.
CAGTTCCACGGTCTGCGTTACAGCAACCTCCATGCACACTTTCCTGCCGGATAAGAGCGCCGAACAGCTCTGGGACCGCTATATTGCGACTTTTCTTGCAGACTATACAACAGATACAGAAACATACGGAGATCAGGAATCATGAAAAAAGGATTTGATAACAATCAATATTTGACCATTCAGTCCGAACACATCAGAAAGCGCATTGCCCAGTTCGACAACAAATTATATCTGGAATTCGGCGGTAAGCTGTTTGACGATTACCACGCTTCCAGAGTGCTTCCCGGTTTTGAGCCGGACAGTAAACTGAAGATGCTGATGCAGTTAAAAGATCAGGCGGAGATCGTGATTGTAATCAGTGCGAGTGCCATCGCAAACAATAAAATGCGGGGTGACCTGGGGATCTCCTACGATGCGGATGTTCTGCGCCTGATTGATTCTTTCCAGGGATGCGGTCTGTATGTGGGCAGCGTCGTTGTCACACAATATAGCGGACAGGCTGCGGCAGATCATTTCCGCCAGCGTTTATCCGAACTGGGAATTCGGTCCTATCTCCACTATGTGATTGAAGGATATCCAAGCAATGTGGAGCACATCATCAGCGAGGAAGGATACGGCAGGAATGACTATATCGAAACCTCCCGCCCCCTGGTCGTCATCACTGCCCCCGGTCCCGGAAGCGGCAAGATGGCAACCTGTCTCTCCCAGCTCTATCACGAGCACAAGCATGGTGTAAAGGCAGGATATGCCAAATTCGAGACCTTCCCGATCTGGAATCTGCCTCTGAAACACCCGGTTAACATCGCCTATGAGGCGGCCACAGCGGATCTGAACGATGTAAACATGATCGATCCGTTCCATCTGGAAGCCTACGGTAAGACGACCGTCAATTATAACCGCGACATTGAGATTTTCCCGGTTCTGGATGTCATGTTCAAGAAGATCAGCGGTGAGAATCCGTATAAATCTCCCACCGATATGGGCGTTAACATGGCAGGCTTCTGCATCTTTGATGACGACGCCTGTTGTGAGGCTTCCCGTCAGGAGATCATCCGCCGGTATTACCAGGGCGAATGCGACGTGAAACGGGGACGCGGTTCCAAAGAAACCCTGGGAAAGCTACAGCTTCTCATGCAGCAGGCAGGTCTGACAACCGAGGATCGCCCGGTAGTCGCTGCTTCCCTTGCCAAGGAAAGAGAGACCGGCGATCTTCCCGCCGCAGCCATTGAACTGCCGGATGGGACTATGGTAACCGGCAAAACCTCCGATCTGTTAGGTGCCTCTGCGGCTGTGATTCTGAATGCCTTGAAGACCCTTGCCGGAATCGACCACGAAACGGATATCATCCGCCCGGAAGCCATTCTTCCGATCCAGAATCTGAAAACAGAGTATCTGAAGAGTAAGAATCCCCGGCTCCATACCGATGAAGTCCTGATTGCATTGTCATTAAGTTCCATTACGGATGAGAATGCAAAAAGAGCAATGGATTGCATTCCATTGCTCCGCAACTGCGAAGTTCATTCCTCCGTTCTGCTTGCTGCCGTGGATGAGCGGACCTTTAAGAAGCTTGGTCTCCACCTGACGAGCGAGCCGAAGTATGAAACAAACAAGAAATTCCATGTAAACTAAGCCGGATCAATGCGACCGGAATCGCACTGACGACAAATACCAGCACTGTGAATACCGGGATCTCAACCGCTGACGGAACATCCGTCGCACGCAATCCCCATTGTTCCAGAAGTTCAATCACTGCCGGATGAATCAGGTAAATACCAAGTGTAAGCCCTGATACAACGGCAGTTTTTGTATTGGACTTCCGCACTCCGATCAGATGATACAGCACATAGAAGGTACACCCTGCCGCCAGAAAGCCACCCAGCATAGTCGGATTGTTAAAGGTGGAAACGGCGCGCCCCGCACCCATGGATCGAATATAATCCAGACAGACCGTAAATCCAATGCCTGCCGGAATCCCCAGAATGGCAGCGATCCACCGTCCCCGCCCCGGTTTGGAAGTATATTCCGTAATGTAATGTCCCAACACATAGAAGCCTGCATATCCGCAGAAGGCACCCAGATCAAACGTATTCCGGATGGATGACACAATTCGCTTATATGGCAGGTCAAACTGCAGAGCCGTATTCCACAGAACACCTACCACGCAGAAGATCACCAGATAATACCGGCACGCCTTCCGATCGTCGAAGGTTCTCCGCATCAGTGGTGTCAGCAGATACAGAACCAGTATCATAGGAAGGTACCACAGATGACCGCATCCGATTCCAACGCAGCTGAGCGTCCTGATCAATACATATTCCCAAAAGGTTCCGAAGCTATATTCCTCACAAGTCTGTAATGTACCGGCAATATCCGTTACTTCTCCCCTGCAGTAATGCCACAGATTATAGCTGAATAATGTCAGCCAAAAGAGCAGCAATATCTTCAGGCAATGATTCCGCAGAAACGCCCCCGTACTGATCTCCCTGCCGGAGTGCAACAGGAGTGCACCGCTCAGCATCACAAACAGCGGAACTCCCACAATCCCCATCACATTATAGATATTTCCGATCATAAAATCGGAACCGCCCAGCCTGCTGCTCTCATAAACAGAGCCGGACACATGCACCAGAACAACCAGTGCACAGCCGATAATCCGGATCACATCATATGCCAGTTTCCGTTTCGTATGATTCACGTGCCTCTCCCCTCATTCTTACTCTTTTCTGATCAGATCTATCGCATCCCGCACCGATTCCACCGGTATCAGACGCATTCCCTCGAACTTCCTGTGTTTCAGATTCTCCATATTGGAGGCCGGCAATACGCAGGTGGTGAAGCCCAGCTTCTTTGCTTCCAGAATTCTCTGTTCCGCCATGCTGACCGCCCTCACTTCCCCGGACAGACCGATCTCTCCGAACACAATCATCTGATTCGCAATCTCACGATTCTGAAAGCTGGATACCACAGCCATCGCAATTCCAAGATCAATCGCCGGTTCCGACAATTTCATTCCTCCTGCCAGATTCACATACGCATCACAGTTTCCCAGCTGCAATCCCAGACGTTTCTCCAACACCGCCATCAGGAGATTCACACGGTTCAGGTCGGTGCCTGTGGCCTGTCTTTTGGGAATTCCGAAATTGCTTGGGCATACCAACGCCTGAATCTCTAACAGAATCGGCCGGGTGCCCTCCATGGAACAAGTCACCACGGAACCGCTGGCTCCCTGCGGTCTGCCGTTCAACATATATTCCGAAGGGTTGGTAACTTCCGTCAGTCCCTCTCGCCGCATTTCAAATACGCCGATCTCATTGGTGGAACCGAACCGGTTCTTCACCCCCCGCAACAGCCGATAGGATGCATGCCGATCTCCCTCAAAATACAACACCGTATCCACCATATGTTCCAACACTCTGGGACCCGCCACAGTGCCTTCCTTGGTCACATGCCCCACAATAAATACGGAAATGCTCAATCCCTTGGCAAGCTGCATCAGCACATTGGTGGATTCCCTCACCTGGGAAACACTTCCCGGAGCCGATCCCACCTCTTCATTGAACATCGTCTGAATGGAATCAATCACCACTATCTCCGGGCGGGCATTCCGGATACACTCTTCAATCCGATTCAGATTGGTCTCACACAACAACAGAAGGGCATCGGTGAACTCTCCGATTCGCATGGCTCTGATCTTGATCTGTTTCAGGGATTCCTCCCCCGATACATAGAGTACCCGATGTCCCTGATCCGACAGATTCCTGCATACCTGCAGGAGCAATGTGGATTTACCGATTCCCGGATCTCCGCCCACAAGGGTCAGCGACCCCGGTACAATGCCACCGCCCAACACCCGATCCAGTTCGCCGATCCGGGTGAGAAGTTTCTCATCCTCCTGCATGGATACCGCATTCAGCGAAGTCGGTTTGAGCTGATCTGCCCTGTGTTCTCCTGCCCTGACGGTACCTCCCATCCCCTTTTTCTCTACCCGGATAACCTCTTCTGTCAATGTATTCCAGGACTTGCATCCGGGACATTGCCCCATCCATTTGGATGCCTCATATCCACATTCCTTACAAAAGAAAACGGTTGTCATCCCCTTTGCCATACTGCTTTCCTATCCTCCTACCCCAAACCCTGCTCGGGCGGGAAAGTCCAAAAAAGGCTCCTGCATATTGTCGCAGAAGCCCTTCTGTCATACGATTTGTGTTGCCTTGTCTGCTTAGGCTCTGATGACCTTTACCTGAACTTCGCCGATTCCTGCCAGTTCGACGCTCATGTTCAGCTTGCCTCCAAGGTTCGTTTTCATCCTGCCTGCGTTGGCACCATCAATGTATACTGCATAATCCGTATCATCAGCGAGTCCGATGGTAATCTGCGCATCCTCTGCGCCTTCTACCACAAACGAAACCCCTGCCGCATCTTCCTTAAAATGATTCACACTGGTTCCCGGAACGGATTCATACAGGAACATTCCGTTCTTCTCCAGCTTTGTAATCTCATGATACGTTTTTACCTTGTACAGATCTCCGTCATGCCGGAAATCTTCCATTTTGGCTTTGGCTGCCAGTGTATGATTCCCAAAACTGAGTGTACCATCCTGTTCTGCGCGGAGCAGTTCCTCAACTACTGCCATGTCTGTATCCTCCTGTATATTGTCATTCGTATACCTTACAGGTATTATAGCATATTACTTCTCAATGTTCTACTTCTGTTTTGTTGTAAAAACAACTTTTTCCTTTCGATACCCCACCGTAACATGATCTCCCGGCTGCACGTTTCCTTTCAGGATTTCTTCCGTTAACGCATCCTCGATGACCGTTTGAATCGCACGCTTCAGAGGTCTGGCACCCATTTTGTAATCCGCATATTTCGTCACGATATGCTCCTTCAGCGAAGAACTGACCGTAAGAGTCAAATCCATCTGCGCCTTGCATCTCCCAGCAAAATTGTGACACAACAGCGTGGTAATCTGTTCCATGTTCTCCCGGCTCAAGGATGTAAATACCATAATCTCATCGATACGATTGATAAATTCCGGTTTGAAGATCCTCTTTACTTCTTCCATGACGCCGGTCTTCATCTTCTCATAATCCTGTTCCGCGGTTGTCTTGGAAGCAAATCCCAGATTCTTCGGATCAATAATTCTCTGCGCTCCGGCATTGGAGGTCATAATCAGCACAGTGTTCTTGAAACTGACCTTACGCCCCTTGGAATCCGTAATATGACCGTCATCCAGAATCTGAAGAAGCACATTGAACACATCGGGATGGGCTTTCTCTATTTCATCAAACAGAATGACAGAATACGGATTCTTACGTACCTTCTCACTCAGCTGACCGCCATCCTCATGACCGACATACCCCGGAGGAGAACCGATCATCTTGGACACCGAATAGGATTCCATGTACTCTGACATATCCACACGGATCAGCGCATCTTCACTGCCGAACATCGCTTCCGCCAATGCCTTGCTGAGTTCTGTTTTACCCACGCCTGTAGGACCCAGAAACAGGAAAGAACCAATGGGTCGCTTCGGATCCTGTAAACCGACACGTCCCCGGCGCATTGCCCGCGCCACAGCGCTTACCGCATTGGATTGCCCGATCACACGCTGATGGAGCTGATCCTCCAGCCGGAGTAATCTGTCACTTTCTTTCTCGGTCAGCTTATTCAGCGGGATTTTCATCCAGGAAGATACCACCGCCGCAATATCCTCTTCCGTAACACGCAGCTGTGTATCCAGTTTCTTTTTCTGATGCCGTGCAATCGCCTTCTCCAGTTTCATGCGGGTCTGCTCTCTGCACTCCGACAGTTCGGCCACCTGCGTGAAGGCCTCCATTTTCAGAGATCGTTCAATCTTCCGATCCAACTCTCTCAATTCTGTCTCCAACTCGGCGATATTTCTGGGTTGCCCCATTCCTTTGAGGCTTGCGGCCGCACCTGCTTCGTCCATCAGATCAATGGCCTTATCCGGAAGATTCCGGTCATTAATATATCTTGCAGACAATCTGACCGCTGCATTGACCGCTTCGGTCGTTATGGTCACCCCGTGATGCGCTTCGTATTTGTCCTTGATTCCCATCAGGATGCCGATTGCTTCCTCCTCGGTAGGCTCCTCCACCGTAACCGGCTGGAACCGTCTCTCCAGTGCTGCATCCTTCTCCACGTATTTGCGGTATTCTGCAATCGTCGTCGCACCGATCAACTGTATCTCGCCTCTTGCAAGAGAAGGCTTCAGGATGTTGGAAGCATCTATTGCTCCCTCTGCTCCACCCGCACCGATCAGGGTATGGATCTCATCCAGGAAAAGAATAATATTCCCCGCATCCATAACCTCGCGGATCACCCGTTTGATTCTTTCCTCAAATTCACCGCGATATTTACTGCCCGCAACCATACCGGACAGGTCCAGCGTTACCACTCTCTTATTCTGAACCGTGGGTGGAACGTTCCCTTCCACTATTTTTCTGGCAAGCCCCTCTGCGATGGCCGTTTTTCCTACGCCGGGTTCCCCGATCAGACACGGGTTATTCTTGGTTCTGCGACTCAGAATCTGGATAACCCTCTCAATCTCATCCTTTCGTCCGATCACGGGATCCAGTTTTCCTTCTCTGGCAAGTCCGGTCAGATCCCGGCTGTACTGATCCAGAGTACTCGTGGCGCCCTTTTTCTTCTTGCCTGCCCTGGCAACCTCTTCGCGGATCTTATTCACATCCTGCCCCATGGCAACAAGAACGTCCGCATACACTTTCTGCAGATTGGTTCCCAGTGTATTCAACAGTCGGACCGCCGCATTATCGCCGCCCTGCAATATCGCAAGCAGCATATGCTCCGTACCGATCCTGCTGCTCCTGTAACGTTCTGCCTGCCGCTCACTCTCTTCCAGGACGGCAAGCGCACGGGGAGAATATCCGTCTCTCTCCAGAATCCGTACAGGACCCTCCGGTGCAATCAATTCCCGGATCATCTCTATCACTTTCATCTCATCGACGCCGTTGTCAGATAAAACAACAGCGGCAACCCCTGTGTGCTCTCGTAAAAGACCTGCCAGAATATGTTCAGATCCGATATAATTCTGATGTAATTGTTTGGCGGTGCGTTCCGCCAGGTGCAATGCTGTCTGAGCTTTCTCAGTATATGGTAACATTTACATCATTCCTTCCAATTTCTATTTCTCTTCCTCGTCCAGATCCAGGAATTCAAATTCCATATCATCATCCGGTGTCAGGAAGTTCATAGGACGCCAGCCCTCTTTCTGTGCATCTCCCTCTGTGGCTTCGCCACCAACGGAATCTCTGTCTTCCAGATCCTCCAATTCCTCCTCCAGGGCTTCATCGGTTTCTCCGGCATACTGAACTCCCCGAGTCGCATCGGAATAGATCTCTGCAGCGTACTCCCGCTCATTGGCCGCTTCCGCTTCTTCCCGGTATGCAATCTGCCTGTATACAGGATCGGAATAATCAATCTCACCGGCCTCTGTAGTCGATGCATCATCCGCATATCCCTGTTCTTCCGGTTCGGATGCTACGGCATCATTCGGGTACTGTTCGTATTCCGCGCCATCTTCATAGGACGTCGGAACAGCATAATCCGATTGGGGCGGATAGGTTGTATCAGTTTCGCCGGACTGCATTGTCCGCTTCCCAGCCTCTTCCTGCGCACTGATCTTATGCGCGGAGCGGATCTTCTTCCGCAGATGTCTCCGTTCCCGGTTCAACTGTTCAATGGTTTCCCGCATATCTCTCATCTGAATGATCACGTAGACCAGAATCATAACCAGAATGACGATCACGAAAACCAATCCGATCAATAACCATTTGTATCCTCCCAGAGAAGCTTTGCTCTTAACAGTTGTCGTCACACCACTGTCATCGACCCCTCCTACATTGGAAACATCCTCATTCGGAGTATCATCGGACGGTTTCTCCGGCACCGGTTCCGGCTCCGGCTTCGGCGTCAGATCCTCCGAACCTCTGACTACCTTGATATGATAAGTCAGCGTAGATACTCCGTCAGCACCTGTTACGGTAATGGAACGCTCATTCACGCCCGGCTGAAGATCCCGGATATTATTATCCTCAGGAATACTGGCCAACTCATCCATTGTCATTGCCTGAATGGCAACCTTCTCTACCGATTCATCCACGGTCAGTGTATATTCATAGATATCCGGCGAGAAGTCCGGCACCAGTTTACCGGTCCCGTATACCAGGGCCGCCAGACGGCATGCCTCTTCGTTTACTGTAACGGGTCCCTGCCCATTGGATCCTCCGTTGCCTTCATTACCCGGGTCCGGAGTCGGGTCCGGAGTCGGATCCGGAGTCACTGCGGGCGTATTTCCCGCATTATCCGAAGTGGTTCCTCCTGCTGACTTGCCTGTATTGGTAGCCGCAACGGAGCTGATATATCCCTTCGTTTTCCCATTGAGAAATACCAGATACCAGATATTTCCGTCCGCTCCCTTTACCTCACCGCAGATCGTGAATTCCGTATTCTTCGGAAGGCTTCCGATCAATTTGCCGGTCGTGGATGCCTCCGAACGAATGTTGGCGCCGCTACCGCCGGTCTTACCGATCACATTGTTGAACGCAAAACTGTTCATTCCCAGCAGCATCACCAGCATCAGCATTGTAATGACTGCCGCAGTCAATCTTTTCTTCATCTGTCTCTCACGCTTACCCTTTTTCATCAATCTAACACTACTCATCACGCCGAAATCGCTTTTCCCCGTCCGTCTCCTTCCGGAGTGCCATTCCGAACCCCTGCAGATTCTTCTGTCTTCGGTTCATAGCCTCCAACCGCTCATGATACACCGTTTCGCACTTCTGGCACAGCCTTCCTGCCCGAATCTTGGCTCCGCACATCTCACAGTTCAGAAAAGCGTGACTATCGGCGGTTATCTCCAGTCGGTTCTCTTTCAGCATCAACCGGATTGTCTTCTGCCGCACGCCGGTCTGGGCTTCTATCTCCGTTGCCGTAGCCCCCTTGTGATTCTCAATATAGACTCTCACCTTACCATAATCATCATACTCCACATTCCCGCAGTCTTCACAGCGATATTCCCCCACGCCCCGGAAGATCATAACGCCACCGCATTTACTGCAGTATGCGGGCGAATGATACGGATCCAGTCCAAGCGACAGTACTTCTTTCATATTGTCTATACCTCATCAATTGCATGTCCGATATCATTTCTCATATATTTATTCTCAAAGGATACCCATTTCGTTGCTTCATATGCGTTTCTCCGGGCTTCCTGCAGATCAGCGCCCTTTGCGGTAACGCCCAATACACGGCCGCCGTTTGTCACAATTCTGCCATCCTCCGAAAGGAGCGTTCCTGCATGGAAACAATAATATCCGTCTTTGCCTTCAAACTGCTCCAGCCCGGTAATCTCATATCCCTTCTCATAGGACACCGGATATCCTTTGCTTGCCAGCACAACACATACCGCCGCATTGTCTTCGAATTCCACATCCACCTGATGCAGTGTTCCATCCACACAGGCTTCCATCACATCGATAATATCCGTTTTCATTCGCGGAAGAACCACCTGTGCCTCCGGATCGCCGAACCGTGCATTATACTCCAATACTTTCGGTCCATCAGGGGTCAGCATCAGACCAAAGAAAATGATTCCCTTAAATTCTCTTCCTTCTGCCCGCATGGCATCCACGGTCGGCTGGTAGATATGCTTCTGACAGAACGCATCCACCTCATCCGTATAGAAGGGACTGGGAGAAAACGTCCCCATGCCGCCGGTATTCAGACCCTTATCTCCGTCTTCAGCACGCTTATGATCCTGTGCTGAAGTCATTGTCTTAATCGTCTTACCGTCCACATAAGACAGTACACTTACCTCCCGTCCGGTCATGAATTCTTCAATCACCATACGATTTCCGGCACTGCCGAATTTCTTGTCCTGCATGATCTCCTTCACACCAGCAACCGCCTCTTCATAATTCTGGCAGATCAAAACGCCTTTCCCCAGCGCAAGGCCATCTGCCTTCAGAACGGTGGGATATTTGGTCGTTTTCAGATATTCCAATGCCGCCTGCGCATCATCAAATGTCTCATATGCCGCGGACGGAATATGATATTTCTTCATCAGATCCTTAGAGAATGCTTTGCTTCCCTCCAGAATGGCTGCATTTTTGCGTGGTCCGAAACAGCGGATGTTTTCTTTTTCCATCTCATCCACCAGACCTCCCACCAACGGATCATCCATTCCCACAATCACCAGGTCGATCGCCTGCTCTTTGGCAAAGGCGGTCAGTTTGTCGAACTCCATTGCTCCGATCGGCACGCACTCTGCAAGCTGCCCGATTCCGGCATTCCCCGGTGCGCAATAGATTTTATCCACTTTCGGGCTCTTTGCCACACTTGATGCAATCGCATGCTCTCTTCCGCCGCTTCCTACGATCAGTACTCTCATCTCTAAGTCTCTCCCATCTATCGTTTGTTTGTATTTGTCCCACTGCCAGGCTCCGTTGATTGCCGGGATGCAATCTCGTTGATGGCCCTCGGCAGGATAATCCATTCCGCCTGCTCCATCACACGACGTTGCAGCACCTCCGGGGTATCCTCCGGAAGAATCTCCACGGCCTTCTGTGCAATAATCCTGCCGGTATCCAGTCCCTCGTCCACATAGTGGACGGTTGCACCCGTAACCTTCACGCCCCTGGCAAGTGCCGCTTCATGCACCTTCAGTCCATAGAAGCCCTTCCCGCAGAAAGAAGGAATCAGAGACGGATGGATATTAATAATGCGGTCCCGGTACTCCTGTATCATTTCCTGCGGAATTGCCACCAGGAATCCTGCCAGCACAACCAGATCCGGTTCATAATGTTTCACAGCCTGCAGGAGTGCGGTATTAAAGTCCGCTCTGTCCGCATAATCCCTGGGGGATACACAGCAGTTGGGAATTCCGTTTTCTTCTGCCCTCGTCAGGGCATAGGCATTCCGATTGTTGCTGATTACCCCTACGATAGCGGTATTCTGAATTGTTTTGTTCTGCACGCCGTCAATAATGGCCTGCAGATTGGTTCCTCCGCCGGACACACATACGACAACCCTTAACATAATACAACTCCCTTTTCACCGGCCTTGATCTGTCCGACCACATACGGAGTGTCTCCGGCTGCCCGGATCGCCTCCATGGCCTTATCCACATCGGCGGAATCCACCGCAAGAATCATTCCCAGTCCCATATTGAATGTATTGTACATCATCTTCTCGTCAATGTTTCCTGTCTTCTGAATCAGTTTAAAAATCGGAAGCACGGGATAACTGTCCTTCCTGATCTCCGCCACCGTTCCATCGATCAGCATACGGGGCACATTCTCATAGAATCCGCCTCCCGTAATATGACTGCAGGCTTTTACCGTAACCCCTGCATTTTTGATGCTCTTCAGTGCCTTGACATAGATTCTGGTCGGTGCAATCAATGCCTCTCCCAGTGTGGATCCCAGTTCGTCGTAATAGGTATTCAGATTCTCCGTCGTCATCTCAAACACCTTACGCACCAGTGAAAATCCGTTGGAATGCACGCCTGTGCTTGCCATACCGATCAATACATCTCCCGGTTTCAGATTCTCTCCGGTAATCATATCTTTCCTGTCTACGACTCCGACGGAGAAGCCTGCCAGATCATACTCATCCTCCGGCATCAGTCCCGGATGTTCTGCCGTCTCCCCGCCGACCAGGGCACATTCGGACTGCAGACAGCCCTCAGCGACTCCCTTTACGATGGTGGCAATCTTCTCAGGATAGTTCTTTCCGCAGGCGATATAGTCCAGGAAAAACAAAGGTTCCCCGCCCGCACACGCCACATCGTTTACGCACATTGCAACCGCATCAATTCCAATGGTATCATGCTTATCCAGCAGAAATGCCAGTTTCACTTTCGTCCCGCATCCATCGGTTCCGGATAACAGCACCGGATCCTCCATCTCTTTGATCTTCGCCAAAGAGAATGCTCCCGAGAATCCTCCGAGCCCTCCCAGCACTTCCGGTCTCATGGTTTCTTTGACATACTGTTTCATCAGTTCCACCGACTTGTATCCAGCCTCAATATCTACACCAGCGCTTTTGTAATCCATTTTATTCGCTCTCCCTATTTCTCCATGTATTTTTGGTATCCGACTTCCTGAAGACGTGCATCCTTTTTCTCCACGCTCTCCTTCAGACTCCGGGAATACTCTTTTAATCTGGTCAGCAGCTCCTGATCGGAAGTAGCCAGGATCTTGGCTGCCAGAATACCTGCATTGGCTCCGCCGTTGATGGCCACCGTTGCAACAGGAATCCCTGTGGGCATCTGCACAATGGAGTAAAGCGAATCTCTTCCCCCAAGGGATGTGGTATGCATCGGAATACCGATCACAGGCATCGGAAAGATTGCCGCGCACATACCCGGCAGATGCGCTGCCATGCCGGCTCCCGCAATAATTACCTTGAATCCCTTCTCCTCCGCTGTTCTGGCATATTCAAAGAATACATCCGGTTCTCTGTGCGCCGAGATTATCTTTATCTCGTACGAAATCCCCAGTTCATTCAGTACGTCGGCAGCCTTTGCCATAACCGGCATATCCGAATCGCTGCCCATTACAATACCTACTGTTGCCATTGTGTTTCTCCTCCTGCTGTTCGATTTTCTTCAGTTAACACACTCTTCTTTATTTTACTAAAAAAGAATACGTTCTTCAACACTTAATCTGCTTTTTTACAAGGTGTCAAAAGCATCGTTCAGCCTCTCGCAGCCCGGCAGAACAAATCTGCCGTTCTCGATGATCGAAATTCTGCTGCCGTCCTCTCGGATGGCCACCAGACTTTTCAGTTCATCATACGGAATGGTAATATCCGTGTGACATCCGAAATATGCCTTATCCGGCTCCGTCAGACGTTTGATGGAAACCGAATTGTCCCGCGCAATAATTTCCCGTCCGTCGGGGTTATATACCTTCACATCCTCGGCATGAGAATAGCAGGTATCTCCCACCGCAAAATGGGGACCCATCTTCTCCGCGATCAGGATCGGCAAGGCAGCAAACATATCATACCGCTGTGCCGCAACATATGCCGTTGTATTGGTTCCGATTGCAAACTCTCCCAGCGGAAGCGTAGGATGGTGGAAAAGAATATTGTCGCGGATATATTTCCGGTTTTCTTCTCCGGAGGCAAAATTCTCACAGTTGTAGTCTGTGATCATACCGTCCCGGAACGTGATTGCAAGCTGCCTGTACTCCAATCCCTCCAGGAAAACCCGGGTCACATGCAGTATCCCTTCCGTTCCTTCCAGCTGCGGCGACGTAAACACTTCCCCGACGGGAATATTCACATCTGCCACACAGTTTTCGAATTTTGTTTCTTTCCCGATATCCTGTACCGGATGCAGCATTACCGTCATATTGGTCCGGTTGCCGTGATGTCCCACAATCTCCACCTTACAGGCTTCATCCAGTGCATGGATTATGGTCTCCTGAATATCCGCATACATCTGATAATCCAGGGTATTGATCCGAATCGTTTCCTCAAAGATTGCCTCAAACTGCTCTCCGATCTCGGGCACCGGAAACGCGATGATCGTAAAACTACGTTCGTCCCCGGGAATATATTCATTGACCAGTCCAGTCGAATATGTGGTATAATCCACCGTCAACTGTTGCTGCTTCTCCGTCATACTCACAGCCTCCGGTTTGCTGACCGGATCGAACTGTTTCTCCCCGAACACCTCCATGCAGGCAGGTCCCGCATGTCTTTTCGCCAGACCCTTCCATTCCTCATAGGCATTCTTCAGCGCTTCTTTTTTGCGGGCAGTCATCTTCTGATCCAGAAACAATCCCAGATCCTCTCTATGATCGTAATCCATCTGTCTGTTCGGAACGGCACCGTAATAGCCAATTCTGTGAACACCCCGTTTCGACCAGATATTGGTGGCTGCACGGTACATCGTAGGTTTCAGTCCCATGTCCGCAAAATTCCGGATTGCCCTGCGGATCACCCGTTCAAACCCCAGAGAGTATCGGATGTTTACCGTATCCTTGCGGGACAGATCCTTGCCTGCCAGTGCAAACCCTTTCCGGTATCCTTCGGTATACGTATCCGCCATCAATGCAATTTGCTCCTCCGGAAGGGAAGCCAGAAACGCAGCGGTTTTCAACTCATTCTCCGTCACATACTCTCCGTAACGATACAGATAATCCGGGGTATCAAGATCACTGTTCATGACAATCTCCCTGGCAAAATCGCAAGCAGAATCCACCTGTTCCCGGACCCGCTCCGTCATAACCGGTTCCATATAATCATAGACAAACCAGTACAGAATCTCCCCGACGGTCTCTGCATCCGGCACAGTGCCCTCCTCGGCCCGGGCAGACGCAAACAGTCCGAAGAGTTCCAGCCAGACCTCCAGATGAGCCTGAAACTCTTCCTCCCGATTCTGGTAAACAGCCTCTATCTGGCTCCGAAGTTCCACATAGAGAAAAGATAACAGCTGCCCCATCGCAAGTCCCATCTGTTTCACTGCATACTCTGGATTGCAGAAGCTCGTGCCGTAATGCTCCGGCAGAATCTCTTCATACAGCGCACGATTCTCCCGTTTCAATTCCTCCGTCGTTTTTCTTTTCTTCTCCTTGTCATGCAATTCCTCGAACCGGTCCATCAGTGTCACAAGCCACTGACCGGTACAGGTGAAATACGCATTATAGGGTGCTTCCAGGCAGTCTGCTTCCCGATCCCTGAGGATCTCCCCGATTCTGTCTTTACTCAGCTGATATCGCTCACTCATCATATTCCGTACGCTCCTGCATATAAAATCAAACTGATTCCAATCAATGCAATCAGATTCCATAGTATCCCCAGATATGCAAAAAGATAATACTTGTCCCGTTCCAATCTGGCATACACAGACAGACCCAGTCCCACCAATCCGAAAATAGTGCATAACAACAGCACTGCCCCATATTGCAGCAGCGCCTCCCCTCGTCTCCGGAATGTCAATACAATGGTCAGAACGATGCCGGTCAATGACAAAATCCCCAGAATCGTCCCCATAATGCCCCGGGGCGAATGTGCTTTGTTGGTAAATATATAGCCGCCGCTCTTCTTTTTCCTTTTACCGGTCTGCCCCGGCTCTCCTGTTTGTTGTATTGCCATACTGAATATACCTTAAATGGGCATTCCCGAAGAAATGCCCATTCCGTTCCTAAATCATCATTTTCGATCTGTGGGAAAATAATTTGCCCGCATTTACAATCAGCAGAATTCCGCTGACAATGCCAAAAACTATTGATATAATGCCCAGTGTCATTCCCAGGGCACCGGAGCCACCCATGTCCTTATACGTTTTCTCTTCCATCGCCTTCTCCTTCTTCGCTATAGTCTATTTTGCACCGTACTCCCGGTAATACGCATCGATTGCAGCCTTCAGGGCGTCATCGATATAGATCGTTCCGTTGTAGGGTTTGTTGTACAGATACTCTGTTACCTCGGCCATTGTCACAATTGCGTTGGCCTCGAATCCATACTGTTCCTTGATCTCACAAAGAGCACTCTTCTCGCCCTTGCCCCTCTCCATCCGATTCAGGGAAACCATCAATCCAACCACTTTCACATCAGCCTGCGCCGTAATGATCGGAAATGTCTCCTCAATGGATTTTCCGCTGGTGGTCACATCCTCAATGATGACCACACGGTCACCGTCCTTTAATTTGCTTCCCAGCAGAATCCCGGTGTCACCGTGATCCTTTTCTTCCTTGCGGTTGGAGCAATACCGAATCTCCTTGCCATACAGTTCGGCATAGGCTATGGTCGTTGCAACAGCCAACGGAATTCCTTTGTATGCAGGTCCGAACAAAACATCGAAATCATCTCCGTATGTGTCATGTATCGCCCTAGCATAATATTCGCCCAGACGCTTCAGCTGGGTCCCTGTCACATAGGCACCGGCATTCATGAAAAAAGGAGACTTTCTGCCGCTCTTCAGTGTGAATTCGCCAAACTTAAGCACATTGCTGTCAACCATAAAGCGAATAAATTCTTCTTTGTACTGTTCCATTCTGACAACCTCCCGGCCACACTCTGAACGGCTGTATCTGCCGTTTACCACCGTGGCTCTCCTAATACTAGCATATATTCCGTCAGGAATCAACTTCTCTCCTACGAAAAAACTCAGAGGACACACTCCAATCTGCATGTCTCTCTGAGTTCCTGCTTCCATTACCCGATCTCGTAATCCTCTGCACAGATCATGACTTCGTTTCCCATCCCGTCGCATACGATCCGTACAACATTCTGCCGTCTTCGAGACACGAATCCAGAAGTTCCACTCCCAGAAGCTCTGAGCCCTATCTGCCCAATGCCTGCGCGATGTCTTCCCTCATATCGATTACCGCAGCTCTGGCCGCCTCCGCATAGTTTTCCTCCCCATAGGATGCATATGCCTCCTGCTGGTAAGCAGCAATAATGCCCCGGGATGAATTGACGATGGCACCAAGTCCGTCCTGATTGAAGAACGGAACCAGATCCTTGCCCTTGCCGCCCTGTGCACCGTAACCCGGCACCAGAATATACGCCTTCGGCATCACTTTACGCAATACCCTGCCCATCTCCGGATAGGTTGCTCCGACTACAGCGCCGACGTAGCTGTAGGAATCCCCCATGCAGTCCGCACCCCATTCATTGACCTTTTCTCCGACCCACTCATACAACGGCCGGTTGTCAATCATACGATCCTGGAATTCTCCGCTGCTCGGATTCGAGGTCTTGACCAAAACGAAGATTCCTTTCCGTTCCTCCCTGCACACGTCCACAAAAGGCTTGACGCCATCTGTTCCAAGGTAAGGATTCACCGTGACGAAATCTTCCTCAAAACCGCGGAATTTCCTGCCTTCGATCTCAACGCTGCCCAGATGGCCGATGGCATATGCTGCGGATGTGGAACCAATATCTCCGCGCTTGATGTCCCCGATCACAACCAGACCCTTCTGTTTACAATATTCAATTGTCCTGACATACGCCGTAAGTCCTTCCAGCCCGAACTGTTCATACATTGCAATCTGTGGTTTCACCGCAGGAATCAGGTCATATACGGCGTCCACGATGCCTTTGTTATATTCCCAGATCGCCTCTCCAACCCCTTTCAGATTGGCTCCGTACTCCGCGAATGCCTTCTGCTGTATTGTTTTGGGAATGAGTTTCAGAGTCGGATCCAGTCCCACAACAATCGGTGCATTCGTCTTCTTGATTTTTTCCACTAACTGATTGATCATCTTGCCTCTCCTCCATCAAGAAGCGCCTAACTAAAGTTGGGCGCTCTCAAGATTCTTCAAAACATTTCTGTTTTCGATATAATATTCAAACCGTTCCCTCGGAATCCATTCCCATTCTCCCAGTTCCTCGGGAAGAACGAATTGGGATTCGTCCCCCTCAATGCTGAGCAGATATGCAATTCCGACACACTGGGTGTCTCCCAGCATCTGTGACCAGGTGTAGAGAATCCGTTCAATCCTGCCGCTCACACCCACCGTTTCATTGACAAGGCGAAGCATTGCATCATCCGGTCCCTCTCCGGGGTTCACGACTCCGTCGATGAATTCCCATACGAACGGATCCGGGATACGATCGTCCATCCAGCGCTTCAGCACCAGATATTTATCCTCTTTCTTGGCAATTCCTTTCACACGCAGGAACATGTCATGCATGATATTTCCCTCCCATCATAACAGCTGCTTCCGACGCATTCACACCCGGAGTGCGTTCAGACTCTCTGCAAACTTCTTGATATTGGAGGCGTTCACATATTTTCGAACCTCTTCTCCATTTATGCTGACCAGTGTCGGTGCCTGCATGACACCGTATCTGCTTGTCAATTCCATGTTCTCTTCCGCATCGATCAGAATATACTTCACATCTTTCAGATACTCTTTGGCCAGTTTGCAGTTCGGACATGTTTTGGTGGTGAAAAGATAATTCACATTCTGCGGCTCTTCCACCGTTACCGTTACATCACCGTCATAGTTGGATAAAGTAACCATGCTTGCCATCGGTCTCTTCAACTGGGATCTGCCGATATCATAGGTAACTCGCTTCTTATATTCCTGTGTCTTACCGTCATTCCAGTTCTGTACCGGTCTGTAATAACCCGTAATACGGCTGTAAACCTCCGTCTTGCGTCCGCACTTCGGACACTCGCACTGCTCTCCCGCCAGATAACCGTGCTCCCGGCAGATCGAATATGTGGGTGACAGTGTATAATACGGCAGTTTATAATTCTGGGCAATCGTCCTCACCAGATTCGCCGCAGCCTTCCAATCCGGAAGTTTCTCACCCAGGAACGCATGGAATACCGTTCCGGAGGTATATAAGGTCTGCAGTTCATCCTGGATATCCAGGGCGTCAAAAATATCATAGGTATAGTCAACCGGCAGATGAGACGAATTGGTATAGAACGGTGTCTCCCCTGTCTTGGCAGCCGTTTTGATGTTCGGCCACTTCTTCACGTCATGCTTTGCCAGACGGTACGAGGTACTCTCTGCCGGAGTTGCCTCCAGATTGTACAGGTCTCCGTATGCCTCCTGATAATCGGACAGACGGTTTCTCATATGATTCAGAACTTCTTTGGTGAATTCCTGGGTCTTCGGGCTGGTCATATCCGCACGCAGCCAGTTTGCATTGAGACCCACCTCGTTCATACCGATCAGACCGATGGTGGAGAAATGATTATCAAAGCTTCCCAGATATCTCTTGGTGTAAGGATACAGTCCCTCGTCCAGAAGTTTGGAGATCACGCCTCTCTTGATCTTCAGACTTCGCGCCGCAATATCCATCATGCGATTCAGTCTCTTGTAGAAATCATCCTTGTTGGAGGACAAATAAGCGATTCTCGGCATATTGATCGTCACAACACCGACGCTTCCGGTACTCTCGCCGGATCCGAAGAAACCGCCGGTTTTCTTCCTGAGTTCTCTCAGATCAAGCCTCAGACGGCAGCACATACTTCTTACATCGCTGGGTTCCATGTCGGAGTTAATATAGTTAGAGAAATAAGGCGTGCCGTATTTGGCAGTCATCTCAAACAGAAGCCGATTATTCTCGGTATCTGACCAGTCAAAATCCCGCGTGATGGAATAGGTTGGAATCGGATATTGGAAGCCCCGTCCGTTGGAATCTCCTTCGATCATCGTCTCGATGAAGGCCTTGTTTACCATATCCATCTCTTTCTTGCAGTCTTTATACTTGAAATCCATCTCCACACCGCCTACGATCGCAGGCAGCTCTGCCAGATCCTCTGGCACGGTCCAATCCAATGTAATATTGGAGAACGGAGCCTGTGTACCCCAACGGGAAGGCGTATTCACCCCATAGATGAATGCTTCAATACATTTCTTCACTTCACTGTAGGACAGATTATCTGCCTTCACAAAGGGAGCCAGATAGGTATCGAAAGAAGAAAACGCCTGTGCACCTGCCCATTCGTTCTGCATAATCCCCAGGAAATTCACCATCTGGTTACACAGTACGGACAAATGTTTGGCTGGCGCACTGGTAATCTTACCGGTAATACCACCGAGTCCTTCTTTGATCAGCTGCTTTAAGGACCATCCTGCGCAGTATCCTGTCAGCATGGAAAGATCATGAATATGAATGTCACCGTCTCTGTGAGCATCGGCAATCTCTTCGTCATAGATCTCCGACAACCAGTAATTGGCAGTTACGGCACCTGAATTGCTTAAGATCAGACCACCTACGGAGTAGGTTACTGTGGAGTTCTCTTTGACACGCCAGTCCTCTACCTTCACGTAGCTGTTTACCACGTCCTTATAATCCAGAATGGTAGAACTCATGGTACGCATCTTCTCACGCTGTTTACGGTAGAGAATATATGCCTTGGCAGGTTCTGTATATCCCGCCTGCTCCAGAACTTTCTCAACACTGTCCTGAATATCTTCCACATGAATCGCACCGTTTTTCAGTTTGGACTGAAAATCCGATGTGACACGCAGTGCAAGCAGGTCGATTATATCATTCGTATACTCTACTTCCGTGGCATTGAATGCCTTCATGATAGCATCGCTGATTCTGGTCAGATTGAAACTATCCTCTTTTCCATCTCTCTTAATGACTGTAAACATGTACCATTCTCCCTCCGTAACGCAAAACTCCATGTACAATCATTTTAGCAAAGCATTTTTTAAAAGTCAATGTAAAGCACAATATATATCTGATTATTCGTTATGTAAACACAATATCTTGTGTTTTTGTTTTGGCATCTCCTAAAATCCCCATAATTCGGCAAAAAAGCAGCCCCCGGACAAACGAAAGCTGCTTCTTGGTTAACATAATATCATTGCATCAAAATGGTGCCCGGCGATTTTTGGTAAATCTGCATAATTTTGCACGGTTCGTTTTTAGCGTGTTTTCAGGAATGTATATTCCCGGATCGCATTCTCATCATCCGGATAACTCCTGAGATACGCTTCCATCTGCTCCAGTGCGGCATCATACTGTCCCAGATACTCGTATGCAACGATGCTGTTGTATCGCAGAACCTGCGTCAGATCATTGTTGCCCAGCCTGAGCGCAGTGGAAAAGGCGTCCAGTGCACCCTGATAATCCCCCTGCTCCAGTTTGCACAGTCCCAGTTCATTATACACCAGAACACTGGACGGATTCTCCTGCAGATATCTGGAATACAATGCCGATGCATAATTCAGATTGCCGTCTGCCACATAGGATCGTCCCAGGAAAAGCATGACATCCGGATTATCATCCTTATCATATGCCTCCTCCAGATAAACACAGGCATTGGTATAATCTCCCATATAGTAACAGATTCTGCCCTTGTCATATGCGGACATGGACCGGTTCTCGGTATCCATGACCCGGGTCAGATATCCCTGGGCCTCCTCATCATACCCTTTCTGTTTCAGACAGGAATAGATATCAATATAAACGGAGTAATCCGTTACCTCCATTTTGATCGCCGCGTCAAAATCCCGGATTGCCTCTTCATATCGTCCGGCCTCCAGTTCCGTGACCCCTCTCAGGTACATTGCCTGCTTCTCATCCGGTCTCAATGCAAGAATCGCGCTGTATACCCGGATCGCATCGTCGAATCTTCCCAGTTTGAAATACGCCGTGGCAAGATAATAATTCACGTCATATTCATACTCCGTCAATTTGCCGGTGCTGTATGTAAGTGCCCGCTCCAGATATTCCGCGCTGGTTTCATACTCCGACATTCCCATATATGCCAGACCGTATGCGCGATACAGCGCGATCCCCTGCTGTCCGCCTTCCTCTGCCGACTGCAGATATTCCAGCGCAGCCTCATATTCCGTCTGCTGTATCTTCTCCAGCGCATTCTCTATATTCCTGTCTTTCCCGGCGCCGCATGCAGTCAGCATACCGCACAAAAGCATTCCGGCAACGCAGATTATCCCTCTGCCAGTTCTCATGTTACGTCCCCTTCCGTCTCTTCATCCTTTTCCAGTTCCGTCACAATCCGGTTTCGTCCGTTCTTCTTCCCGCAATACAGCAGTTCATCCGCAACAGCAAGCTCCGCCGCCGGATCCGCCTGCACACCGCCGGTGGTTACGCCGAAGGTCATCGTCACCCGGATCCTCTCTTCTCCGAATTCTACCACGTGCTCCCTGATCCGGTTCAGAATCTCCGTAAGAATCTGCTTCGCACCTTCCACATTGCAGTCCTCCAATACGATCAGAAACTCCTCACCGCCCCATCTGGCCACATATCCTTTCCCCGCCATTCCGTCGCGCAACAGCCTTGCCACTTCCCGCAGCACAGCGTCACCGGCCTCATGCCCATAGGTATCATTCACCTTCTTGAAAAAATCAATATCGCCGATACAGATACAGTACCGCTCCCCGGTATCCCGTCCGCATCGGAAGGTTTCCTGGTGTCTGCTCTCCCCGCTGCGTCTGTTATACAGTCCGGTCAGTGCATCCCGCTCCACCAGTTTGCGCAGGGAAGCCTGGACCTTCACGGTAAACCGTCCCATATCCCCCAGTTCATCCCCTCGGTTCAGCACACTGTGATCCAGTTTCGCAGACAGTTTTCCCTTGGACATCTCCTGCAGCAGACCCATGATCTTGCGAATCACATCCGTGATTCGCCGGGAGAAAATAACAAGCAGAAGTGCCGTTACCAGAATCAAAATCAGCACGATCCCGATAATTCTGCCAATATTGTCATGGATTACGGCATCCACATCGGATACCGGACGCGCCACAGCCAGCATACCGATACTGGTATCATCCTCGGACAAAATCGGCAGATAATACCCGAAATAAGTATCCTTTCCTATCTTGGCGTTGTCAAAAAACATGGGGTTCTTCTCTTTCAGGACCCCGTCCACAATCCTCTCGCTGGCGTATTTCCCGATGTACCTGTCGCCATTCTCATCCCTGATCGTAGTAAGCATCCTCATATCATAGAAAAACAGAGACAAATCCAGATTCGTCTCTCTCTTAACACTGTCCAGTATCGTATCATCCCCCGACAGTTTATGATCGCCCTTGTACAGTACATAGAGGTCCTGCTCTGCCACCAGCCGGAACTCGCCCTCGTACATGGTGTCATAAGCGGCCAGCACGGTTAATGCCACATTCTGCAGCCCCCGTTCCACCTGTTTGTGCATGGATGAGGTATATGCATAAGAACAATATATCGTAATCGCAAGTCCAAGGGCAATCAGCGGCAAAATCGTCATCTTCAGAAATTCCCTGTACAGACTGCCGTTTCCGCTCCGCTCTTTTGTCTTCCCATCTGCTCCCATATCAGTTTTCCTCCGACACTCTTTTATCATATATGATTCCGCGGCAATTATCAATTTGTTTTGACAAAATGTCGCAGGAAATGCAATGGTACCTCCACAGCAAAAAAGCCACCGTCCGGAAACGGGTCGGGTTCCGGAAGTGGCCTTTTCCTTAACTGAAACAAGCAGCATCTACAGGCTGTTTACAGTTACTTGTAATTACATTATACTCGTTTTCCTATCAAAATCCATACTCTTTTCCCTTTAGTTGTCGCGAATAATCTCTTTTCTTTTCCTTATCCGTATTGTATAATAGAGATAGCAAACTATGTATACTGGCCTGGCGGGAAAGCAGGCAGAAAGGCGGGCATTATGCAGTGTAAGAGAATCAGTCTGAACGCAGAGGTTCAGCAATATGAAATCGGCAAGAATATGGAAGACGGATTCGAACTATTGTCCGATGTGGTAACCAAGGGCTGGATTACAACAGATTTTCTCGTCAAGATCACAAAAGAGAACGGTGATATCATATGCCCGTATATCCTGCACAGACGGGGCAGAACCTTCATCGGAGAAGGGGATTATATCATCCTGGATGCAGACGGAACCAAGCATGTATGCGGTGCCGACAAGATTTTCAAACGTTACGAGCCGGTCTGATCCCGGACGATCCCACAGAGATTGACCCCTCTCAATACTTATCAGAGGAAACAGCAGAGCAGTCCCGCATCCCGCGGAACTGCTCATTTTATGATACAACAAAACGATCTGCATCTACCTCATACAGCGAATCTAATACATCAAAATAATTCCGGAAAGTCTTTTTGCAGCACCGGTAATCCGTAATCACAATTCCATCCGTCCGCAGTCCCATCAGAGAGAATGCCATGGCAACCCGGTGATCGTCATAGGTCCGGATCCGGGCGCCGTGGGGGATTCCCGGCTCAATGATCAGGTCATCTCCCTCTGTCCGGCAGGCCACACCGGTTCTTGTCAGTTCATTGACGATAGCCTGCATTCTGTCAGACTCCTGCTTCCGGATGTGTCCCACATTGCAGATTCTGGTGGTCCCGTTGAAATAGGGCGCCATCGCAGCCACAGTCATGGTTTGATCCGAGAAATCGTTCATATCCACAGTGATTCCGGGATACTGCCTGTCAGCCCGTCCGGACACCTGAATCCCTTCCGCCTCGTCCGTCACCCTGCAACCAATTGTCTCCAGGATCTCCAGAAAACGGATATCTCCCTGCATCGAATCCCTGTGCACATTGCGCACAAGCATCGAACTTCCCGTCAGGGCTGCCAAGCCATAGAAATAGCATGCCGCAGACACATCCGGCTCAATCTGATAGATCCCCGGCCGATAGTGTTCCGATGCTCCAACGGTGTAATCTGCTCCGTCAAAGGAAGCTTCCACACCGAAATCCTTCATCATTCTGCGTGTGATGGTCACATAGGAGCCTGTTTTTTTTCTCACTGGTAATCCGGATCTTCAAGCCCGCCTCCAACAGTGGTGCGCTCATCAGAAGCGCACTTAAAAACTGCGTACTTTCACTAATGTCAACAGAAACCGTATCTGTCACCGGCTTTCGGCCGCATCCGCTGACCCTGACCGGCAGAAATCCTTCCTCCCCCAGATAGGTAAATTCGGCCCCCAGCTCCTGCAATGCATCAAAAAGAGCACGCATCGGTCGCCTGCTCATCTGTTCTGAGCATCGAATCGTTGCCTCGGAATCACCCAGTGCCAGCATCGCGGTCAGAAATCTCGCTGCAGTTCCGGCACTGCCCACATAGATTTCTGCATTCTTCACAGGTATCCTGCCCCCCATACCGTTCAGAGTTACCGTACAGTTTTCCTCATCCACGGTAAGGGGAAATCCCAGATTCCGCAAACATCCCAGAAACATCTGTGCATCCTCGCTCAACAGCACACCTTTCAGGACACTGGTTCCCTCCGCCATGGCTGCCATGAAAAGAGCACGGTTTGTCATACTCTTGGATCCGGGTACGGTCACGCATCTATTAACCGGTTCGGTCATCGTCCTGACATGATAGCAATTCAACATCTCATCCAATTCTTTTTTCCCCTGTTCATAGTTACGAAATTGTATTGTTTTCATTCCAAGTTCCCTTGCCGGAACGAGATTCTCCTCTTTGTCATCCACAAAAACGCAATGGCTGAACTGCAGTCCGTACCGTTCCGCCAAGAGACGATAGATGGCCGGATCCGGCTTGATCACATGCTCCTGATAGGACAAAATGCCGCCATCCGTGTGCGGCAGAAAATCCAGTGCATCCATACAGTGTCTGTGGGCGGTCTCCGGGAAGTTGGATAGCACAAGTACCCGGTATCCTGCTGCTTTCAGCGCATCAATCCAGGGAATTGCATACTCCGCCCTGGTGACGAGTCCGTGCATATCCCGGAACATCCTGCACAGACAATCCGCATACTGCGGTGCATTCTTCACAAAAGACGCAATGATCTCTTCATCCGTCAGAATGCCCCTGTCGAATTCGTTCCATTCAGGGCTCAGCACCGAGGCTTTTGCGACCTCATAAGAATCCCGCTCATCCAGCCCGAATTGCTGAATGTAGGTATCCCAACTGAATCTGGTCAATACATTTCCAATATCAAACACAATCGTATCTATCATCTCTAACCCCTCTCCAACATCTGATACAGGTTGGCTGCTGCCTGGGACATCCTGTGATTTCCGACTCTGGCAACACAGAAGTGTCGTTTTGGAATCATGGTTTTGAATCGTAATTCAAACAATTTCCCCGAATCCAGAAACGGCTGGGCAAATTCCCGCACCACACAGCCAATCCCGAGATTACGCAGTGCGAACTGTACAATCATGTCCGATGTGGCAAGTTCAAACTCCGGAGCCGGTTCCACTCCCCGTTCCTTGAGAAACGCATCGATGTAACTTCTGGAGCTGGTATTTTTCTCCAGGAAAATCAACGGATAGTTCTTCAGTTCTCCAATGTCCAGCATTTTATTCTTGATACCGGTGTACCGTCTTGCTGCCACGAAGATATCCTCAATCTCCCGTACAATCACTGTCTCCATGAATTCCTCCGGCACAAAAGGAGAACTGATGACACCGAAATCAATTTTTCCCTCTTCCAGATTCCGGATCGTTTCCGGTGTCGGAGCATTGGTAACATTGATCTTAATGCCGGGGTATTTCTCATGGAACTGTTCCAGGTAAGGCAGCAGATAAAACTGCAGCGTCATATCGCTGGCACCGATGGTGATCTCTCCCGCTTCCAGATTCCGCATCTGCCTGAGTTTCTCCTCCCCCAGTTCCAGCTGTTCATAGCTCTTACTTACATAGGTTTTCAGCATCTGCCCTTCTCCGGTCAGAGACACGCCACGAGACGCCCTGGTAAACAGCTGGGTTCCAAGCGTTCGCTCCAGATTCCGGATGGACTGGCTCACTGCCGGTTGTGACAGATTCAATTGCCTTGCGGCTTCCGAAACGCTTCCCGCAGCCGCAACATAGTAGAAAACTTTATAATATTCCCAGTTTACCATAAGCGCTCCTTATATTTCATGTCGGAGTACATTATAGCACAGATCCGGAGGAATTACCACCTCGCAAATCACGAAACGCAGCCAGTTTCAACTGGCTGCGCCTGTTCCATATATTCCCGCAATATGAGATTATCTGCTGTATTTGCTGGTACGATAGATAATATCGTCCCGTCCCGGTCCGTTGCTGACCATCGTAATCGGATAACCGATCTGATCTTCCACAAACTCAATATATTTCCGGCAGTTCTCCGGGAGTTCTTCGTAGGAACGAATTCCTCTGATATCCGTCTTCCAGCCCGGAAGCGTCGTGAGAACCGGTTTTGCTTTCTCCAGCTTACCTGTGGTGGGGAATTCGGTGGTTACTTCACCGTCAACATCATATCCTACACATACCGGAATCTCATCCAGATAGCCCAGAACATCCAGAACCGTAAACGCAACATCTGTCGTGCCCTGAAGACGACATCCGTATTTGCTGGCGACACAATCGAACCATCCCATCCGTCTCGGACGTCCTGTGGTTGCGCCATATTCGCCACCATCACCGCCGCGTCTTCTCAACTCGTCTGCTTCTTCACCGAAAATCTCGGATACAAATGCACCTGCGCCGACCGCAGAAGAATATGCCTTACAAACCGTGATAATCTTCTGAATCTCGTAAGGCGGAATCCCTGCGCCGATTGCGCCGTAAGCTGCTAACGTAGAAGAAGATGTTACCATCGGGTAAATTCCGTGATCCGGGTCCTTCAGCGTACCAAGCTGTCCCTCTAACAGAATATTCTTGCCTTCCTTGATCGCTTTGTCCAGATAAGAAGATACATCGCACACGAAAGGAGCAATCTGCTCTTTCCAGTCCATCAGTGTGTCAAACAACTCTCCGCCGTCAATTTCCGGCTTATGGTAGAGATGCTTCAGCAGGACATTCTTGGTCTCAATGACCCGTGCGATCTTCTCTTTCAATGCGTCCTCGTCAAAGAGTTCGTTGACCTGAAAACCGATCTTTGCATATTTATCTGAATAAAATGGTGCTATTCCCGACTTGGTGGAACCGAAAGATTTCCCGCCCAGACGCTCTTCCTCATACTGATCAAAGAGAATATGGTACGGCATTACCATCTGTGCTCTGTCTGATACCAGAAGTTTCGGCATCGGAACATTCCTGTCGGTAATAGACTTGACCTCATTCATGAGAATCGGGATATTCAATGCCACACCGTTTCCGATGATACTGGTGGTATGATCGTAGAACACTCCTGACGGGAGGGTGTGCAGTGCGAACTTCCCATAATTGTTCACGATGGTGTGTCCTGCATTCGCTCCTCCCTGGAAACGGATAATAATATCTGCCTCCTTGGCAAGCATATCTGTAATCTTTCCCTTTCCTTCGTCGCCCCAGTTGGCTCCAACAACAGCTTTAACCATTTTCTTTTCTTCCTTTCTGCGCAGGCTCCCGGGACATCACCGCGATGCCGCCCCATGCCAGCGTACGTTTTACATTATAGCAGAATCGCCTCTATAAGTAAAATCAATATTTATTATATAATATATAATCTTTACTTATCTGTATTCCCCGTCCAGCAACTCCTCCATATACTCGTTCCTCCATTGCTCACTGTCCCGATAAATCGTAATCTTCCTGGCGATTGCATCCGTCAGTTCATCCGTCGAAATTTCATTCTGCATAAAGGTGTACAGACTCCGGATCCGCTTATTATCCCGTGTAATCCGTATGCTCTTTTCATTCTCCGGAGTTGTCAACGGCCCTATCTCATGCCCCAGCAGTGTCTCCAGCACTTGTCTGCACAATTCATTATCCTGCACCATCCTGCCAAACAGAAAATCATCCGCAATTTTGTCAATGAAAGGATTCCCTTGTCCTATGGACCGCACCGTATCTCATGGTCCGACGCATGCGGTCACTCCCGCGAAATCACACATGAATCTCGGCTTTCACGCCCAGAAGTTCCTTATTTGCCTCCAGCACCGGAGCTACGACCTTCTTCAGGAAATGATCTACCTGTATTGCAGCACGCCCCGTATACTTGGCAGGATCCATGGTATTTTGAAGTTCTTCTGCGCTTAAGTTAAATGCCTCGTCCGCTGCAATCAGCTCTAACAGATTATTCTCCCGGCCTTCCACCTTCACGTTTTTACCGGCTTCCATGGATAATTCACGGATTCTCTCATGAAGTTCCTGTCTGTCTCCACCGGCTTTCACAGCGTCCATCATGATATTCTCGGTTGCCATGAACGGAAGTTCACTGCGCAGTCTCTTATCGATCACCTTAGGATATACCACAAGGCCGTCCACAACATTCAGGCACAGATCCAGGATTCCGTCGATTGCCAGGAATCCTTCCGCAATACTGAGCCGTTTATTGGCGGAATCATCCAGTGTTCTCTCAAACCACTGGGTAGCGGAGGTAATGGCGGGATTCAGAGCATCAATCATCACGTATCGGGACAGAGAGGCAATCCGCTCACTTCTCATGGGATTTCTCTTGTATGCCATCGCCGAAGATCCGATCTGGCTCTTCTCAAAGGGTTCTTCCACTTCCTTCAGATGCTGCAGCAAGCGGATATCATTGGACATCTTGTGGGCGCTTGCAGCAATGCCTGCAAGCACATTCATGACACGAGTGTCAACCTTACGGGAATAAGTCTGTCCGGATACCGGATAGCACTCTTTGAAGCCCATCTTCTGCGCGATCATCGGATCGATCTTGTCAATGGTCTCCTGATCTCCGTTGAACAATTCCAAGAAACTTGCCTGGGTTCCGGTTGTGCCTTTACTTCCCAACAGCTTCATCGTGGAAAGGATATAATTCAGATCCTCCAGGTCCATACAGAACTCCTGGGTCCACAGGGTTGCACGCTTGCCTACGGTCGTAGGCTGTGCAGGCTGGAAATGGGTAAACGCCAGCGTCGGCATATCTTTGTATTTGTCCGCAAATGCAGCAAGTTCACTGATCACATTCACAAGCTTCTTCTTTACCAGCTTCAGTCCCTCTGTCATGACGATAATATCCGTATTATCCCCGACATAACAGCTGGTCGCCCCCAGATGGATGATTCCCTTCGCTTTCGGACACTGTACACCGTATGCATACACATGACTCATAACGTCATGCCGCACTTCCTTCTCACGGGCTTTGGCAACATCATAATTGATATCATCCTGGTGGGCCTTTAACTCTGCGATCTGCTCCTCCGTAATATCCAGTCCGAGTTCTCTCTCCGTCTCGGCAAGGGCGATCCACAGTCTTCTCCATGTGCGGAATTTCATATCCGGCGAGAAGATATACTGCATCTCCCTGCTGGCATATCTTTCTGATAACGGGCTTACATATCTGTCTGTATCACTCATCTTGTTTCCTCACTTTCTGTCATGTCCTCCGGTCCCGGACGGAATCCCTGTTCCTCCCGGTCGTAAAAATCATTTTGCATATTCTCCCCGAATGTCCACCTTCGGCGGATCCATAGGGTATCGTCCGGTAAAGCATCCGGTGCAGATATTCAGACCTCCCACCATTTCCTGCAGACGCTCCAGCCTCAGATATCCCAGACTGTCTGCACCGATGATCTGTCTGATCTCTTCTATGGAACGGTTGTATGCTATCAGCTGCTCCCTTGCCGGAACATCGGTTCCGAAATAGCAGGGCCACAGGAACGGCGGTGAGCTGACCCGCATATGTACCTCGGCAGCGCCTGCGTCCCGAAGCATTTTCACGATGCGGTCACTGGTGGTTCCCCGTACGATGGAATCATCGATCATGATGATCCTCTTTCCTTCCACCGCTTCCCGCAGGGCATTCAATTTCACCTGCACGCTGCTCTCACGACTGGCCTGCTTGGGTTTGATAAAGGTTCGTCCCACATATCCGTTTTTCACAAATGCCTGTCCGTAAGGGATCCCCGACTGCAGGGAATATCCCAGAGCCGCACAGTTGCCGGATTCCGGAACTCCCACCACCAGATCCGCCTCCACCGGCGAATCCATCGCAAGGAATTTCCCGGCCATGATTCTGGCATTGTATACACTCATACCGTCGATATAACTGTCCGGTCTGGCAAAATAAATATATTCAAATACACACCGTGCTTCTTTTGCTGCAGGCAGTGCATGCGACATATCCGAAACAATGCCGCCTTCCTGACTGATCGTCACGATCTCACCCGGTCGCACATCTCTGACAAATTCCGCACCGATGGTGTCCAGCGCACAGGTTTCGCTTGCAAGATAGTAGGTATTGCCGGTCCTGCTCTTACCGATACACAGTGGTTTGAATCCGAACGGATCCCTGGCTCCGATCAGTTTCCTGGGAGACATAATCACCAGGGAATATGCCCCCTTGATACGACCCATGGCTCTTCCTACCGCCTCTTCCACAGATCTGGATTTCAAACGTTCCCGTGCGATGAGATACGCAATAATTTCGGAATCAATGGTGGTCTGGAAAATCGCACCGGAAAAAGCCAGCTCCTGCCTCAATTCCGGCGTATTGATCAGATTGCCGTTATGCGCCATGGCCAACGTGCCTTTCACGTAGTTCAGCACCAATGGCTGCGCATTCTCCCTCACACTGCTGCCGGCCGTGGAATAACGCACATGTCCCACTCCGATATTGCCCTGCAGATGTTCCAGATGCTCCGGTGTAAATGCTTCATTCACAAGCCCCATGTCCTTATGGGATAACACCTTCCCCTTCGGCCCTCTTGTATCACTTACCGCAATCCCGCAACTCTCCTGTCCTCTGTGCTGCAGTGCAAGCAATCCGTAATAGATACCCGAGGAAACAGATTCCCCATCCAAATCATACGCGCCAAATACACCGCATTCCTCATGCAGTTCATCCATTAGCGAGAAATCAATGCCCATTCTTTTTCCTGCCTATTCACTGAAAGCGGCGCCCTCCGTGGAAGGCGCCTGATTCTATGTACGTTATTATAATCCCAAACGGCTGAATACTTCGTTGTATGCCTCTTCCACATTTCCGAGATCCCTGCGGAAACGATCCTTATCCAGTTTCTCGTTGGTATTGACATCCCACAGTCTGCAGGTATCCGGCGAAGTCTCATCTGCCAGAATAATCTGTCCGTGGAAGCGTCCGAATTCGATCTTGAAATCAATCAGTTTAATGCCTGCCTGAAGGAAGTACGCTTTCAGAACCTCATTCACCTTGAACGCATATTTCTTAATTGTCTCAATCTCCTCCCAGGTTGCCAGATTCAATGCTCTTGCAAAGTAGTCGTTGATCAACGGATCGCCCAGATCATCGTTCTTATAGCTGAACTCGATGGTAGGCTCTTCAAACAAAGTTCCCTCCGGAACGCCCAGTCTCTTGGAAAAGCTTCCGGCTGCCACATTACGGATAATAACCTCCAGCGGAACGATCTCAACTCTCTTAACCAGCGTCTCTCTGTCGCTGAGTTCCTGAATGAAATGGGTAGGAACGCCCTCTTTCTCAAGAAGCTGGAAAACATGATTCGTCATACGGTTGTTGATCACACCTTTGCCGACGATGGTACCCTTCTTTAATCCGTTGAATGCGGTTGCATCGTCCTTATAATCTACGATCAAAGCATCCGGATCATCTGTTGCAAATACTTTTTTGGCTTTACCTTCATACAATAAATCCAGTTTTTCCATAGTTCCTTTTCTCCTCTTGTTATTGTCCGCAGTCAACCTACGTCGCTTGCATTATATTATGATTCCCCGTATAAATCAATAAACTTTAGAATATTTTTCGCAAAAGCCGGATATTGCTCCATCAGCTTCTTAATCTTCTTCTGGGCGTCGGTTGCGATCTCCCGGTTGTAATCCATCTGCTTGCGCAGTTTCTGACGGCGGTTCATCAGTCCGTGGCGGATCTCCACCATCTCTTTATGGTCATACAAAGCCTCCGGCTGATGAATCCACAGATACGGATCGCGCAATTTCGCCTGCTTCAAAGCATTGATCAACGCTTTGCGATATGCTTCCAGATCCGCAACGGTTCTGCTGTAACGCTCCCGCTCTTCCCGCTCTTTCTCATAGTTCTCCCACAGGACAATCAGATCTTCACTGCTCTCTACTTCGTATTTCATGTACAGATAATCCAGAAGATTCGTGTTATTCACATAGCGGATCTTCACCCGGTTCTGCAACAGAATCAGTTTGTTGACGGCATTCCCAATCCTCTTGTATTCCCGGGACGCATCCGTATATTTCACATAGATGACCGTCAGGAACACCGCAGCCGCACCAGCCACCAGCAGATACCCTATCGCAACCTCCAGCCGGAAGCCGAACTGCAGCAGCAGCATCATCAGCACGCTCACAATAACAGTGATCATTCCAATGATGCAGATTCCTTTTGCATTCTGCATACCGGACTGCAATTCACGTCTGCGGTAGGCATAGGCCGCACGTTCCGTCTCCAGTCGTTTCAGATCCCGTTTGACCGCCTTCTGGTACTCCTCCGCCTCCGTCAGCTTACGGATTCCTTCCTTGATCTCATTCTCCAGACGTTCTACGCGACGATATTCTTCCTCCGGCAGATACCCGGACTGTCCCTGGAATTCATCCCGTTCCCGGTCCAGATGTGTAATCCGTTTTGCATAGTCCGTCAGTTCTTCCCTCTGTTTCTCCGGAAGCGCTTCAATCTGCTCCATATCGGTCAGATATCCGGTTACCAGGTTATATTCCTTGGCCAGTTCATCCATCTGTCCCGAGGCGTCCCTCATCTGATCCAGAAGAGTACGGACATATTTCTCCCGCTGTTCATCATCCAGCAGAGGAAAACTCTCCTCCTCATCCTCCCAGGTCAGGTCCGGTTCCCACCGATCCAGTTTCTCTTCCGTCGGATGCTCTATTCTTTTTTTCCGTTTGAACAATCGACTAAATATGCTCATTCTCGCTCTTTCTGTATTCTTCCCGCAATCTGTTAATCGCAGCGTCCTGTCTTCTGTGGTACTCGGCCGGATCCTCATTTCTGGTATGATCTGCCTGCTCCCTCAATGCCTGATAAACCGGGCCCGACTCCCAATCTGCCATTGACCGGTTTAGTCGTTCTTCCAGTTCCGGATTCAGGTTCACCGCATCCAGATTCTCAAGAACCGCATCCCGGTAGGCATCGTCCGGCAGATACATTTTCAATGCCGCCAAATATTGCAACAGACACGTTGTACGGCCGTTGACCCGGTATGCTTTCTCATAATACTCTGCAGCGTTGCGAAACTGAAACATTTTTGCATAGCAGTACCCAATGTTATGATACAGGGCGCCGGTCAAAACAGAATCCTTCCTGTCATCGGAATCCAGAATGCTCTCATACTCATTGACAGCCGCCATATATAAACCGTTTCCGGCCAGATAGTCAGCCCTTTTCTTACGCTTTTCGTTCACGTTCAGCAGGGCATTCTCCCGTACGGAAGCCACAATCTCCCCATTGATTTCCTCCGGATAGATTGCCGTGTCCCGCAGAATCAGCGCCACGAAATCAGTAAGCGCGCTATTGTTCCGGATCTGATACCGCAATACCCGGACCAATTCCTCCAGCCCGAAATTCTCGCTGATCCAGTCCACCAGTTCCATTGTCATACAATCCTTGTCCAGCATATAGGAATTCATCCGGAAAAAATAGCACAGTTCTTCCATGGAATAGATATTCTTGCCGATCTGGGCGAGATAATATGGAGTTATTGCCGGTTCATCCCTGCATATAATCACTCTTCCCAAGCTATTTCTTCCTTCCATTCTGTATGATTCGAATCGAAAAACTCACCAAAACCCATATCGACCGCCGTAATACCGATGCGGCTCTCCGACACAAACTGTACCGTCAGGTGGATTCTGGAAAATCCTCCGGCACGCTCCGGCAGACCCTCCAGCGTCATAATGAATTCTCTTTTATTCCGCTTATTCAGAGGCGTCACCAGAAAATGAATCCTGTTTTCATCCTCCAGCAGGATGTCCCACTCATGTCTGGCTTCAAACCAATTCACGCCCGCATCAATCACCGGATAGTATTCTTCCGCTCCGTTCCGGTAAAAGTACATGCCCACATTGGCTTTCACCTTATCCCTGCCCAGAAAAACGTATCCGGAAGACAACTCAGTAGGCACACACCGCTCCGCAAGACAATAGCACGCCCCCTTGCTATACAGGTTATTTCCCTGAAACACTCTCCTGTTCCGACACAATATCTTCAATGATTCCCTGCACCAGTTTCCCAGAAAGCCTTCCCCGATCAGGTAAACCGTAGAGATAATCCTTCCCTCGCAGATCTCGTTGACCACTTTGGTAAACTGCTCGTCCAGACGGGTACACGCCCGATCCCTGTAGGGTTCTTCTTCAGGGATCCTGCCAACCGGCATATCCCTGTATACTTTATCCTCCACATAACATACCACCGGAGTTGTTTTTCGATTCATCTCCAGTCGATAGCTCTTCATACACTCAGATCCGTAATCACAGATCACCACCTGCTGCCTCCGAATATCCTCCGGCTGATGAATGACAAAATGATACATGCTCTCCAGATGGCTCTGGAAAAACACCTTGTCAGGCTCCAGACCCAGCTTATTCGCCAGAGCGTTCAAGACCTCAATCATACGGTTATCCAGTTCTTCCACCGTAATCATCATGGCATCCGGTTTATCCCCATCCGTCAGAGATTGTAATCTTGCAACCATTCTCCTGACGAACAGGGCAAGCAGTTCCAGCGGATCAAATTCCTGCCCGTCCACTTCCATCCCCCGGCCATTGTAACAATGCTCCAGAATATGTTCCACCAGAACGCCGTCGCCGGCCTGTGCCTGCGCCACGGCCTCCCTGCCGTAAAACCACTGATTGACCTCATTTCGCTTGCATAAAACGGTAGGCACATTATATTGTTCCTGCCCACTGACGGAAGAAATCGTCTGCGGCTCATCCCTGTCTGTATAAATATAGCTTATCTGTGATTGCCGGTCATTCAGGTCCAGACCTGCCAGCAATTTTCTTTTTTTGTCCTTGAACAGCATGTTCTCCGTCCCCAATACCCGTTATATCAGTGTAAACAAATCATTCACCATTGCTTCTCTCCGATAATACTCCTCCAGCAGACAATCCACCGTGGAATATTCCTGCAGAGTTCTCGCAACCATCATCTCATTGATCAGATGAAATCTTGATTCTCCGGTTTCCTCCGTCAATTCACTCTTCTGGATCGTATCGCTCTCCGTAAGTTCTTCGTCTCCGCCTGCTTCCTCCGTAATGTAATACTGGAGCTTCTCTCCAAAGAAAAGCGTGAAGGTTTTGACGAAGATCCCCTCATACATATTCGTCATCTCTTCCGTCTCATATTCACCGCCCTCATCCACATCGGACTGCAAAACATAATGGATGCAGACGCGGGATTTCGGATTCGCACGGTATTCGATCATCGTCTTATCCATCAGCCATGCCGCCTGCGGAACAACGCCCCTCAGATTCTGGAAAAAAGGGAACATCACATTGGCATCCAGACATTCCGGAAGAAACTTTCCAAGCAGGATCTGCACTTCCTCCGTAACCGCCTCCGGATTCTCCGAATAATACTTCAGATAGGCATATTTGCACACATCATGAAAGGACTCTCCACGATAGAACAGCCTTGTCAGATGGCGGAAGATACTGTCTTCCATCATCTTCTGCCGGACGAAATAGTCATATGCACTGTAGGTCAGATACGCCTTGATCACAATCAGTCTGCCGTTTCCGGAAATGTACTCCTCAAAGATCTCATCTCTCTGTCCCACATACGAACCCGTGAACAGAATCTGTAGAAGCATCTTCTCACAAATTGCCTGCGTATCCACCCCGAACTCCCTGGCTCTCATCCAGATATCTCTCATATCCCTGGTCATTCCTTCATAGTACTCCACCAGATATTTCACCATATTCTCATCGTATTTGCCGTTGTGGAACGTCCGGTAAACGATATTGAGCAGCGACTGATTCTGCTCAAACTCCGTTCTTGCCAGCACACGACTGCACAATTTGACCATGATGGAATTGTCAATCTGTTCGGTTCCGTATTCGCAAACCCATTCAAACGCCTTGTCCAACATCCCCCGGTTCACAAAGTACTGTATGTACACCGCCCGCTGGGCACAGGTCAGCCGGTCCGGAACAATGTTCTCCAACAGATTCTCTCCCTCTTCGATCTTATCGGTTTCAAAGAAGAACTCCATCAGTTTCAGACCGATCTCATTGCGGTATTCATCGTCCAGTTCCTCTGCAGCAAACAGTCTGCGGTACGCATTCCAGTTCTTATCGGTAATGGCAATGAAACCTCTGGAATTCTCACACAGATAGCAGTCAAATGCGAGAGGCACCGGCACATCCTCCGGAATATCCTTTAGGAATTTCCCCGGAATCAGCAGTTTTTCGATTCTGTATTCCATATCCGCTGCATACCGGTTACCATATGCGTCCTGCAGCAGAATCTCGTATTCGGAGGTATAGATCGGAACATAAGCACACCGCTCCCGATCCAGCGGATACAACTGCTCTTTCTTCAGTTTGTGGTAAATCAATACCACGGATTTGATTCTCTCATCCTCCACCGTAATAAGGTTGGTAAACAGCAGCGGAATCAGATCCTTCGCAAACTCTGGCTGCAGTGTATACGGTGACATGGCATTTTTGTACAGATAGGCCAGTTCCTTGTTGATGTGTCCCTTCCGGATCTGGTCCACCATGAATAGATCAATCGTTTCCCGGTAGGATTCCGCAATCTCCGGGAAATCCTCCCGGTACCTCACAATATTGGCATACAATACCGCTTTTCTGGTATAATCCAGTTCACTGTGGTATGCAAAATACATCATTACCATCTTGGGAAGTTCCCCGGTATAATCCTTCGGGAGCGACATCATATAATATTCGTACAGACGGATAATCTTCAGTTCACGCTCTACTGCCCTGCAATACCAGACGAAAGCTTCCTCATCGGTCCGGTTCCCCCGCATCAGTACCGTCACTATATTCTCCAGCGTAATATCGTCCGGTTTGCGCTCATAACACTGGGAGAGGATATACAAGAGGCGCGGATGATACTCTTTTACCTTGGTCATCAGATACTGGACCTGAGAGATGACTTCTTCGGTCAACATATCGTGTCTGGCAGCGAAATTCAGGATCTGGATCTCAAACTGAGACAATTTGTTCATCAGGGACGGATTCATACGGATCAGAAGCACTGCCTCCACATAAATGACCGGACTGGTACAATTCTCCACAAACAGCTTCTCCAGAAACGCCCATCTTCTGTATGCACTCCTGGAGTATTCCTCCGTCAGGTAGAGCATCAGCCATGCAATCTTCCAATTGCCCTGATTCTGGATATAGATATTCTCTACTTCCTCTGCGATCTCATTCACATATCCTTCTTCCCGGTTGCATAATGTAGTCAGATACAGATAATAGCACCAGATCTCCGGTGCCACACGTCCGGGAACAATGTCCTTCTCCACCATACCAAGCTGCCACTTTGCTTCGTTATACCGTTCCTCCGTGAGCAGAAGCTGTGTTTTGAACAGTCTGGTGGATACAGAACGCTCGTCTATATCCATCATGGAATCCACTACCCGTGTGGATTCCTTCAGCCATTGCGCGCTGTTCTGCTTCTTCATGCGGAAATCAATATACAGGTTCAGAAGTTCAAAGGTAAGGTTGCGCATCTTCCTGCGGTTCTCAAGCTGCAATCCTTTCACCTGTTCTCCCATGACCTGAAACCGAATGGTTGTGGTGACGCCGGCGTTGGTCAGCAGGATGCTGCCGTAGTTATTGCCAGCATGCAGTTTCGCCGTATCAATATAATATCCGAAGGAACAGATATTCCCCAGAAAATCATCATCCGTCAGCACATGTTTTTCAACATTCAGAAACTCGCCCTCCGTTGCAACGGTCAGATAGGTATACCCCCATCCGTTTCTGGTAATCGTTGCCCTTCCTTCACTGACTCCGTAGGGTGCATCGATCCGGATGCTGTCTTCCATCGGAATGTACTCTGTTCTCTTTTTCTTGTTGATCCGCACCAGGAATTCATCGACATTCTGCTCATTGCCGAACACTCCGGACAGCCCTCGGTAAATACCGACATACTGCCTGTCGACACCATTCAGAATCTGTATGAAATCCTTGCGGTAGAACAGTTTCACCGCCTCCTGCCAATTGGTTTTGGCAAGATTCGCAAAATGAAACAGATTCTTGATATTCCCCATGGTTGACTTCAGATTTTCCCGCTCCACCATGGCGACAAAAGGGATATAATATTCTCCCATATTGGAGATAATATGAATCTCCGTCTTCAGTACCTCGCCCTCATCCATTCCTTTGCTGTCAAAAGAGTACTGGATGCAGCTGGAAGTTCCGGTAAACGTCCTGTTCCGATAGGTGATCCGGTTACAGTCAGACAGGACATATCCGACCGCTTTCCCCTCACCGGTACAGGTCAGCACAAATTCCCCGTCCGTCACACTCCCCCTGCAGACCGTCAGTTCAATCATTGGGCATGAGACATCCAGAGAGCCTGTTTCGTATTCAAATTTGCCATCGATATATCGATCCAGAATCGAGTTCACTTCTCTTTGCCTCACTTCCACATAGATACGCTTCATTATACCATTATCGACAGTATTTACGCAAGGCAGAATGCCAAAAAGCAGCCGGAACGGAAGTGATTTTCCTCCGCCGCGGCTGCTCTTTTCATTCCATACGGAACATCCCTGTTAATCCTGTGTCAGGAGCATCATGATCTTATTGCTTCTGGTGACGAATCTGCTCATCGCCTCCGCCTCCAACGGTGCCTGCTGCAGCAGGGCAAGATCATATAACTGCTCACAGATCATCTGTACATTCTCGCCCTCCTTATGCTCCATGATATACTGGACGAGCTTGTTGTTGGCATTCAGAATCAGTGTCAGGCCCTCTTTGCCCATGGTGCCCAGATCCATCCCCTGCACCGCATACATCTTCATCATGTCCTGCATTCTCCGGCTCTCTTCGGACAACGTGATCAGAGATGAGATATCCTTATTCTTCAGTTTCTCTACCTTTACGGTGATATTGTCTTTCTTGATTGCCTTTTTGAATACCTTGGTGAAATCCTCGGTTGCCGCAGCCAGTTCCTCTTCTGCCTTTTTACTGGTTTTGGCTTTGAATACATCGGTCAGATCCGCATCAATTCTGCAGAATTTCACCTTCTCATTCTTGGATTCCAACTGGGAGATAAACGGCTGATCAATGCTGTCCGGCAGAATCACGGCATCCATGCCCGCTTTCCGGAACATGGCGATATACTGGCTCTGCTGCTTTTCATCCGTCACATAGTAGATCGTCTTCTCCTTCTGCTCCTCTTCTGCACTCTCCTCTTCCGCATTCTCTGTCTGGGCGTCCACAACCTCTGCTTCTACCCGGTTGCCGGTCTCATCCGTTGCATTCTCCCCGCCGTTCTCCGGATCAATGGGTTTCACTTCCAGGCACTCCGGAAGGGTCAGGAACTTACCGTCCAGATTCCGGAACAGCACATAATCCGTCATCTTCTCGCAGAACTTATCGTCTTTCAGACAGCCGTATTTGATGAACGGGCTGATATCGCCCCAGTATTTCTCGTAATTCTCCTTGTCCGTCTTGCACATTCCGGCAAGCTTATCTGCCACCTTCTTGGAAATGTAATCGGAGATCTTTTTCACGAATCCGTCATTCTGCAGCGCACTTCTGGATACATTCAGCGGGAGATCCGGACAGTCGATCACGCCTTTTAAGAGCATCAGGAATTCCGGAATCACTTCCTTGATATTATCTGCCACGAATACCTGGTTGTTGTATAACTTAATCTTACCCTCGATGGACTCGTACTCCATATTGATCTTCGGGAAATACAGAATTCCCTTCAGATTGAACGGATAATCCATGTTCAGATGAATCCAGAACAGCGGCTCCTTGTAATCATTAAAGGTCTTCCGGTAGAACTCCAGATACTCTTCCCTGGTACACTCGGAGGGACTCTTGGTCCACAGCGGATTCACATCGTTCAGAGGTGTCTGGGGAATCTCGTTGCCGTCCTTATCCTTCTTCGGCTCCTCATTCTCCTTGGACAGGTAAATCTCCACCGGCATAAAAGAACAATATTTCTTAATCACTTCTCTTGCCTTATATTCGTTACAGAACTGGAGACAATCCTCGTTCAGGAACAAAGTGATCTTCGTTCCGACCTTATCCCAGCTTCCCTCTTCCATGGAATACTCTGTTCCGCCGTCACACTCCCAATGAACCGGTTTGGCATCCTTCTGATAGGACAGGGTATCGATATGTACCTCATCCGCAACCATGAACGCAGAATAGAAGCCGAGACCGAAATGTCCGATGATCTGATCCTCATTGGTCTTGTCCTTATACTTCTCGATAAAGTCCGTTGCTCCGGAAAAAGCGATCTGATTGATATATTTCTCTACCTCTTCCCCGGTCATTCCGATACCGTTATCGATGAACTGCAGGGTTTTCTCCTCCGGATTGTAGATCACATCCACACGGGCTTTGTAATCCTCCGGCATGTCATATTGACCGATCAGGCTCAATTTCTTCAACTTCGTGATTGCATCACAGCCGTTGGAGATCAGCTCTCTGTAGAAAATGTCATGATCGGAATACAGCCATTTCTTGATTACCGGAAAAATATTGTCGCTGTTAATTGATAAACTGCCTTTTTTGCTTGCCATTATAGATCAACTTCCTTTCTTGTTACTTTCTGAATACCACTATACTTCTCCTGCTTCCAAAAGTCAATAAAAAATTAGCACTCTTCTTGATTGAGTGCTAATAATCGGATCCGATTTAGAAAAATTCTTCGTATATGCGCCAAAAATCCTTCGTGGTAACGGTCCCGGATTGTTCCGGCGTCAGGCTGTTCCACAACCGGTCATTCATTTTCTTATCCAGCCCCCGGGCGAACCGTTCATATATCTCGTCAAAGCCCTTCCGTTTATATTCGTCTAATATCTCCATCTTGTTGGCATCGGTTTCTTCCCGGTCATATGCACTGATACATTTCAGGATCACATATCCGTCTTCCGTCTCCACAATATCACTGATCTCTCCGTTCCCTAACCGGAAAGCCGCTTCCTCATAAGCGATATCCTTTTCCCCTTTCCCTAACAAAATGGTTGTTTCCGCTGCTTCGTTGAACTCCGTTGCCAGTAGTTCAAAGCTCTCACCGGCCTGCAGGCGATCCCGGACTCCCAGTGCTCTTTTGTGAATGTCGATTCTGGCATTCATCCCGTATCGCTGTTTCACGCCCTTCGCATCATAATAATATGTTTTGAACAGAATCTGGGATACGGTAACGATTCTCGCCTCATCATCACTGATCTCAGGCATGATGTCCTCAATAATACTGTCGTATGCCTTCTCTGCCAGTGCATACTCCCGATACATCCCGGCAAGCATTGCCTCATCGACCCCGAGGACCGCAATCTCTTCCGATGTCAGCGTGGCATAATATGCTTCCGCTGCCACCGCAGCCAGATTCTGTTCCCCCGGTGTCAGCACGACATCATATTCCGCCGCCAGCAGATTCATGATCTTGATCTTCGTCAGTCTGGCCAGGGACATTTCCATGATGTTTCTCTGCAACGTGGTTCCATTCATCTTTCTGTACAGAATATCTTCCCCGTAGGCATCTGCATATTGATTCGCGGTATTCACCATATAGATATTCCATTCCTCTGTCGTTGCCGAGGTTTTCCCGATGACAAAAAGTTCATTCCGTTCAAACCCGGTGGTAAGAACAACTCTGGTATTTCTGAGAATGAGGAAGCCCGATACCAATACTGCCGCAAGCACAACCGCAGTAATTCCCACAATCAACCGTATTCTCTTTTTCCTGTCAGCCTTTTTGTTCCGCATAATTCCCCTGTAACCAATCCCGTATCAATCAGCCTGTTCCGCAGCTGTCCGTTGTCACGGACGCCGGAGTGGGCCGCCGGTCGATTGCTGTTCTCTTCCTTCATTCCCGGTCAGTAGCAGATAGGGCTTCCGCTCTATCACCGCCCGGATAAAATCCTGCGGATCCCGCAGTTTCTCCGGGAATGCCATCCCTCCCAGCAGCAGCTCCGTGCTGTGCACGTCAGAGCCGCCTGTCATAGGCTTATCATACGCTCTTGCATACGCCTGTGCCCGCACATCAAACTCCGGGTTATTGTGGGAACAACTCCGATAACCTGTGTGGGAAGCATTGACTCCTTCCACTGCATCAGAATATTCGGGAAATGTTTTCAATTCCGGAATATACCACTCCTCGCGGAACGGATGACACTGGATCACCATACCGCCGTCTCTCTTTACCAGTTCATATTGTCTCGGAATCGAACAATCTCTGATCTCCGGATGCTCCAGCAGCCACTGCTTGCTCAATCCCATAATCAGGAACTCCATTCCCTGATAGCAGGCCTCCCACCCGAAGAAGACCTGCAAGCCGAGTTTGTCTCCTCTGGCCTTGGCATGCTCATATCCCAGGCAGAACTTCTCCACCCACTCCGTCCAGGGAAGGTTTCTGTCCACTGCCGTATTACCATGTACAAAATGATCCGTCACGAATATCCCCGTATAGCCCGCCTCATAACAGGCCTGTGCCATCTGCTCACCGCTGCATCCGGCGCAGGCGCTGCCCTCGCTGGTGTGAAGATGTGTTTCGTATACATAGGGATAATCAGGATTTCGATATAACTGAACCATATTCTTTGCTCCTTAAGAACTTCTCACAGACTATTGTACCCAGAAAGCCACCGCTTCGCAATAGAATAAATTCTTTCTTTTTCTCACGCCCAATGATATAATATTATTATGATATTAATGGGCTGTTTACGGGGGATTGATATGGCACGTAAGAAGAATTCTGTTATAAATTTTCTGACCCAGGATGTCCGCAGTGCATCCGAGACCAAAGAACTGGCTGTCATGTTGCGCTGTCTCAATATTCTGTATATGGTCTATTTTATCTTTATCTC
Organism: Lachnospiraceae bacterium; assembly: GCA_016293925.1. Lineage (GTDB taxonomy): Bacteria > Bacillota > Clostridia > Lachnospirales > Lachnospiraceae > RGIG4034. The sequence goes on from JAEDCX010000002.1 coordinate 59,122, forward strand.
TGTTCAGGTAGCTGTTCTGGAGCATTATTTTTTCAGTCTGGTACTGATTTTTGCCATCGGTATCCTGACCGGTTCCTTTATCTGTACCTATGAGAACAAGACCAATCTGGCTCTCATTCTGTTTATATTAACCATTATATCTGCCATGTCCTGGCTTACCATCTGCGTAGGATATAACAAAAACTACCATTGGATCATGCTAAACACGATTCCTCTGGTTTTCTTCAATCCCAGGCTTCGCATGACCCTCAAGATGCTCTATTCCGAAATCATTGCTGCCTTTGCCCTGACCGTTTCCATGATCTCTCACGCGCATCCGGTCTTACGCACTGCACCTTCCGGTCTGACCGCCATGATCATCGTTGTGAACCTGATTGCTTTTACCGGCAGCACGATTATCATCTCCTACTTCTTCAGTTCGAAGTTCCGGCAATCCGAAGAGAAGATTCAGCAGTACACCGACAATCTGAAGAGAATGGCCTCCGTCGATGCCCTGACCGGATTGTATAACCGGCGGCATATGAATGAGCATCTGAAGGAAATGGCGGACGCTTCCGTAAGAAGCGGCAAATCGTTCTGTATTGCCATCGGCGACGTGGATCTTTTCAAGAGCATTAACGACACCTACGGTCACGATACCGGCGACTATGTTCTTGTAACGATCTCCACGCTGTTCCAGGATTTCATGAAAGATTACGGTGTCGCTTCCCGTTGGGGGGGTGAGGAATTCCTGTTTTCTTTCCGCTCCGGCAATCCGGCGGATTGCTACAGCAAGCTGGAGGCATTGCGCAAGCAGATTGCAGCCTACAATTTTTCCTTTAAGGATCATCAGTTCCACGTATCCATGACATTCGGTCTGGAGGAATTCAACGAAGCACTGGGCATTGAAACCACGATTTCCAGAGCCGACGCAAAACTGTACACCGGCAAGGAGAACGGGAGAAACCAGGTGGTCCGCTAAGGTTCTCTTCCCCATCCATCACAAACGGCAACCCATCGAAATGGATTGCCGTTTCTCGATTAACCGATTCAGTTCGTTGCTTTTCTCTTATATTGCCGGAACTCATACGCAATGTCGAAATAGGTCTGTTCCTCGCTGTCCGCAGTAATCTCCCACTCCCCCGTCTTGTCCAGATTCGGGAAATAAGCATCCGCCTCATACGCATGATCAATATACGTCACATGTACCGTATCCACATACGGAAGCATCTGTTTGTATATGCTGTCCCCGCCGATAATATAGATATCCTCACTGGGATACTTTTTTAACTCCTCCAGCAGTTCCTCGATGGAATGCACCACAACCGCATCCCCGGCCGTGAATCCCCGGTCCCGGGACAGGATAATATTGGTGCGATTCTTCAATGGTTGCTTCTGCGGAAACGTCTCCAGCGTCTTCCTCCCCAATACCACTACTTTCCCTGTGGTGGTCTGCCGGAACATCTTCATATCGTTTGGAATGGACACCAGAAGAGACCCTTTATTCCCAATCGCCCAATTCCTGTCTACCGCTACAATTGCATTCATCTATCCTGTTCTCCTTCTTCCCTTCTGCGCATCTGGGATTGCCGTCCCTATATCGCAATCGGAATATCCTTGATCTGTTCACCCGTCACATAATTCTCCACCCGGACATCCTCTCTCGTAAACTGATAGAAATCCGTAATCTCCGGATTCAGCCAGAAGGTCGGTGCCGGATAGGTTGGACGTCGGATCAATTCCCGGATGATCGGAATATGTCTGTCGTAGATATGGGCATCTGCAATCACATGAACCAATTCTCCCACCTTCATATCGCAGACCTGCGCCATCATGTGTACCAGAACCGCATACTGGGCCACATTCCAGTTATTGGCCGCCAGAATATCCTGAGACCGCTGATTGAGAATCGCATTCAACGTGAGTTTGTCATCCCCCGGTTTCTGCGTCACATTGAAGGTGACACTATATGCGCAGGGATACAGATTCATCTCGTGCAGATCCTGATGTACATAGATGTTGGTCATGATCCGTCTGCTGAAGGGATTATGCTTCAGATCCCAGATTACCCTGTCCACCTGATCCATCATTCCTTCTTTGTATTGATGCTTTACCCCCAGCTGATATCCGTAGGCTTTGCCGATGGAGCCATCCTCATCTGCCCATTCGTCCCAGATATGACTGTGCAGATCATGTATATTGTTGGACTTTTTCTGCCAGATCCACAGAATCTCATCGGTTGCACTTTTCAGAGCAGTCTTGCGCAACGTAATCAACGGAAATTCCTTGGATAAGTCATACCGATTTACCACGCCAAACTGCTTGATGGTGTAAGCAGGTGTGCCGTCCTCCCAATGAGGGCGTACCGCCTCCCCCTCCGTACTGGTTCCGTGTTCCAGGATATCCTCACACATGCGGATAAAAATATCGTCTGCATAACTCATTTCCGTTCTCCCTATCTGTCCCATTTGTCGCACAAGGCGTTGATCTGATCCGCGAACTTGGCAAGATCCTTGTTTGCTCCGCCCTGATTATGCTGAATCACCGCAAGCAGTCTCTGACCGGCTGCCAACAGCCTGTTAAATACATTATTCACGATAAATACTTTCTTCTTCACCGGAACCGGTCCTGCCTCATATTCAATGGTATTATTCAGCAGATTCACCCGGGTTCCGCTATAGGGCGCATACGCCGGAATATGCAGTTCATCATTCAGATATTCCGTAAAACTCTTGCAGGATGCATCATCCCCATGCACCACAAATACTCTCGTGGGTTTGTTCTGAAAGCCTTGAATCCAATCGGTGAGGCCACGTTTGTCCGCGTGACCGCTCATACCGGTCAGCGTCATAATACGGGCTCTGACTTCAATCGGCTCACCGAACAGCTTTACTTCATCGGTTCCATCTACCAGCGCTCTTCCCAGCGTACCGACCGCCTGATATCCGACAAACAGAATCGTACAGTTATCACGCCACAGATTATGCTTCAGATGATGACGGATACGACCCGCTTCGCACATGCCCGATGCCGAGAGAATGACCTTCGGTTCATCGTCAAAGTTGATTGCCTTGGATTCATCACTGGTAATGGCCAGTGTCAGATCCGGAAAGGAAATCGGATTGATTCCTTTGTTGACCAGTTCCATCGCATTCTCATCAAAACAGCTGAATTTGTTTTTCTGGAAGATTCCCGTTGCTTCCACCGCCAGCGGACTGTCCACAAACACTTTAAAATTCTCGTGTCCCTTCACCATTTTCTCTGTTTTGATGGTACGCAGAAAATATAACATCTCCTGGGTTCTTCCCACTGCAAAGGAAGGGATAACCACATTGCCGCCCCGGTCAAAGGTATCCTGCAGTATTCTCGTCAATTCCGCCACATAATCCGGCTTCGTATCATCATGATACCGGTCACCATAGGTGGATTCCATGACCACATAATCCGCATCTGCAGTACGCTTCGGATCCTTGATCAACGGCTGATTATAGTTGCCGATGTCTCCCGAGAACACAATCTTCTTCCGGACTCCGTCCTCATCAATCCACACTTCAATACTGGAGGATCCAAGCAAATGACCGATGTCCGTAAACCGGATCTGGATTCCCTCACACAGATCAATGACCTTGTCATATTCACAGGGAACCAGATGTCTGATCACACCGTCTGCGTCTTCCATGGTATAAACCGGTTCTTCCGGCTTAAACTGGGAATTCCGTTTTGCTTTCCGATTCTTCCACTCCGCTTCCTGCATCTGAATATGTGCACAGTCCCGTAGCATGATGCTGCACAGATCTACAGTTGCCTCTGTCGCAAACACCTGTCCGCGAAATCCCCTTGCATACAATAACGGCAGCATACCGGAATGATCTACATGCGCATGGGTCAGCAGCACATAATCAACCAATGCCTCATCCATCGGAAGCGGTACATTCTCGAACACATCCACGCCCTGCTGCATACCGAAATCCACCAGAATCGTCTTGCCACAAGCCTCCAGGCAGTGACAGCTTCCGGTGACCTCATGGGCAGCTCCAACAAATGTCAGTTTCATATAATGTCCCCCTTATTCGTTTTTGACCAAATTGGTCATAAAAAATATGCCAGTACAACCGATACCCCAAACAAAACAGCCAGATGTAACGGATAGAAACCATAGAACAGATATTTCGGCTGTTTCCCCCGTTCTCCGTTATAGAGCAGGAGAAACAGAAACCCCGTCAGACTTCCCGGATCGGCTCGAAACAGTGCACCATACCCCAGGAGCGCCATCAGCTCACGTTCCGGATAACACAAATACATGACGAGAATGCACAGCACGCCATATCCGCCGTAATCTGCCCGGCAGAGAGCGCCTACCCACACAGCCACCGCCCCGATGACAGCCCATCCCGCTCCGGTGAGCACCACGCCCGTCCGGAGGGAAATCTCCGCTTCATGTAGCCGTTTTCGCAGCCCATCCATCCCCCGGATCGCAAACAATCCCAGAAGCAGTGTGACCATAACATTCTGGTTTTCCCACATATAACCGGTAAGGTTTCTCCAATCCTCTCCCAGCAATGCACTGACCGCCAGATCAAACGGCACTTCACTGATCAGTGCGAAAACGCCCAGACGGAGCATATATCGCCAGACACACCTCGTATGAAAAAAGCCTTCCACGATAAAGAAACAGAAGATCGGGAATGCAGTCCTGCCGACCATCCGAAGTCCGTCATAGATACCCTGCCACACATCCCGGGATGCTGCGGGAATACTACCGTCCTTCAGCAGCCGGAACAGCACCACCGCACCGAGATGATCTATTACCATAGTAATCATGGCAATCCACTTCAGCATGGCACCATCCAGTTTCTGATACTGCCGGGTGCGTACGATTTTCAACGTATCGTCTTTCATATCCTAATCTGCCCTGCGAACCTGTGACGGTGAAATACCGTATTTCTTCTTAAACAGCTTACTGAAATGATAAGCATCGTCATACCCTACCATGGAAGCCACTTCCTGAATGCTTCCCTCGGTCCCGGATTCCAGCAGTTTCTTCGCCCGGTCCAGTCGAATATCAATCAGATGCCTGATCGGGGTATCTCCGGTCTCACTCTTAAAAATCTTGGAGATATAAAACGAACTCAAATACATATTCTCTGCAATCTGGTCCAGAGAAATCTTTTCACTGTAATGGGTCTCAAAATAGTCGATAATCTGTTCCACGACATATTTCTTATTGACCGACTCGAATGCATATCCTTCCTTCCGCAGACTCACCGGTTCCATATTCTCCCGCAACAGCAGAAGCAGAATCTGCTCCAGGTAGGTGCGAAGCATGAAATACCGCTCCGGTTTCCGTTCCATCTGTTCGTCCCACATGCAGGCACATAGTTTAAATATCTTCAGCCTCAGATCCGGGCTGGTCCGGTAAATCGGAGATCCGTCACCGATCATGAAATGATTGGGCTCCATCCCCTCAAAGTGAATATCCGAAAAACCGATAAAAAACTCTACGGCCGGATTCGACAGATTGCCTTTTTTCGGAACCAATGCCTGATGTCTGACTCCCGGATTCAGTAAGAGCACATCGCCCTCCTCCACCTCGTAGACCACATCATCAATCCTGTACGCTCCCCGTCCGGCCATAATGAATGCCATCTCAATATGATCATGACTATGATACCGTTCCTCATCCTCCAGACGGATCCCCTTCCAGATGTAGAGAAAGGTTGGAATCAGATTGTCCCTGATCATCTCATTATTGTTTCCCATTCCCTGTATCCTTCCCTGAACTGTTTCCAGGTATCTATTCCACAGTTACGACTTTTGCCAGATTCCGCGGCTTATCCACATCAAATCCCTTATCGCAGGATACATAATACGCCAGAAGCTGCAATGCAACGCTGGCAGGCATGACCATGAATTCATCCTGCATATCCGGTAACATGCATGGTGCAAACTCGGCAGACACTTCATCCGCCAGTTCCGCCTTTTCAAACAGGATCACGCTGGCTCCACGGCTGCGTACCTCCCGGATGTTGGAGATCTCTTTCTGCCGGATCTTCTTCTGGGTCACTACCGCCACCACAGGTGTATCCTGGGTAATCAATGCAATCGGTCCATGCTTCAGTTCTCCGGATGCGTACGCCTCCGAATGGATATAGGATACTTCTTTCAGTTTCAGGCTTCCCTCCATCAGAATGGAGTAATCAAGTCCCCTTCCAATCATAAACAGATCCTTGGCTTCAATCACCCGTCCTGCAATACGATGAATCTCATCCCGCTTGGCCAGTACTTCTCTCATTGCTTCCGGAACACGACGCAGCTCTGCAATAAACGCTCCGGTTTGCTCCCTGGAATAAATCCCTTTCAGATAGGCCATTCTTGCAACAATCAGATACATCACCGCCAGCTGTGTGGTATATGCCTTCGTACTGGCAACTGCGATCTCCGGTCCCGCCTCCGTATAGAGGACATAATCACTCTCCCGGGCAATGGAGGAACCCTTTACATTGATAATCGCAAGCCCCTTCGCCCCATGTCTTCGGGCGTATTTCAACGCCTCCAGGGTATCGATCGTCTCCCCGGACTGGGAAACGGCGATCACCAGTGTTTTCTCATCAATGACCGGATCAGAATACATGAATTCCGAAGCCAGTTCCACGTCAATATGCATATTCAATACACGCTTTACCAGAGACTGCAGAATCAGACCTGCATGCATGGCGGTTCCGCACGCCACAATACAGATTCTCTCACATCCGGTAAAAAGATCATCCGGCACACCGTCCGATGCAAAATCCGGCATCCCGTCCACGATACGCTTGTCGATGGTTTTCAAGATCGCGTCCGGCTGTTCCATGATCTCCTTTTCCATGTAGAACGGATACCCATTTTTCTCGCTGGAATTCAATTCCCAGTCCACTGTCAGATACTCCGGTTCCACACACTCTCCCTTCAGATTCTCCAGTCGGATGCTGTCAGGCTTCATGGTCAGGATATGATACTCAGGAACCACAAAATAGCGGTTGGTAAACTGGCACAGGGCGGTTACATCAGAGGCGAGAATCGCTCCCTCCTCACTGATGGTTGCCACAATCGGACTGACGTTTCTGACCGAGTAAATCGTATCCGGCTGATCGTCAAACAGAATGACCAGCGCAAAGGTGCCTCGGAGGGTCGTTACCGCCTTTCGGATGGCAGCGACCGGATCCCCTTCATAGAAATGATTCAGAAGTGCCGCAGCCACTTCACTGTCGGTCTCCGAATCCAGCCCGCTCTCTAATTTGTAATAAGCAATCAGTTCTTTATAATTCTCAATAATACCGTTGTGTACCACCGTGACTTTTCCAACCTGATGCGGGTGGGCGTTCCGGTTCACAACCCCTCCGTGGGTTGCCCATCTGGTATGTCCGATTCCGCATTCGGAGGATATCTCACTCCGGTCGCACAACGCTCTCAACTCACGAACGCGCCCTGCGCATTTGAAGATCTCAGTTTTCCCTGACTTCTGCTGTTTGACAGCGATTCCGGCGCTGTCATAACCTCTGTACTCCAACGTTTCCAACGCGTGAAGAAGAATCTCCTTCACATCCCTTTTTCCCGTAAATCCTATAATACCGCACATATCGGTTCCTCAATCTTTCCATTTCAGGTTACGCTTCTCACAACATCCTATGCTGTTTTGCGTCCAAAATATCACGTCTATACATACATCCACAATACCACAATTCCTGTTTCCTGTCTATATGACGCCCCAAGGAAACAGCGATATCCGGCCGATCCTCCCCAGACGCTGTCCTATCCAAAAAACGCTGTGAAGCATACACTTCACAGCGTTTGATTGTATTTTGTCTTCCCCTGACCCGGTCAGTTCTCTCTCCTCTTGCCCCAGAAGAACAGTGCAACTGTTCCCGGACCTGTATGACTCCCGATTGTCGTTCCGATGGAGAAAATCTTCACTCTCCCCACCATCTTCGGGAATCTCTCTTCAATCAGATTCCGTACTGCCTCTGCATCCTCCCGGCACCCGGAATTGGAGATAAAGCAATCCTCATCATAATTCTCCCCGTTATCAGCAAGTTCCATCATCTTATCCACAATCCGCGCGATCACTTTCCGTTTCGTCCGAATCTTCTCCCGCGGAATCAGTTTTCCCACGAAATCCACATTCAGAAGGGGACAGATATTCAGAAGATTCCCAACGAATCCCGATGTCTTGGAAACGCGGCCACCCTTCACATAGAACTTCAGATCCGTGGAGAAGAACCAGTGGTTCAGTCGTAATTTATTGTCCTCTGTCCAGTCCTTCAATTCCTCCAGACTCATGCCGTTCTTCTTCTGCTCCGCCATCTTGGACATCAGCAGTCCGAACCCGCTGGATGCGCACAGAGAATCGATCACATAAATCCTACGCTCCGGATATTCCTCCTCCAGATCCGCCTTGGCAATCATAGCAGAGTTATAGGAACCGGAAATCCCGGACGACAGCGCAACGTGAATAATATCTTTCCCTTCCTCCAGAAACGGTTTGAAATACGCAATATATTCCTCCGCATTTACCTGGCTGGTGGAAGATTCCGATCCCGTATCCAGTCTATGATAAAAATCTTCAAAGGATATGCTCTGTCCAAGGTCATCCGGATACGATACCCCGTCCAGCATGTAGTGGAAGGGAATCCAGTGTACACCAATCTCTTCAAAGTACTCTTTGGATAAATCTGCTGTAGAACAACAACTTATTACATAATCACTCATATTCTGTATCCTTCTTCATGCAAATGCCATACCACATTACATAGTTTTCAATACCATATTATAGATTTGCCATCCTGATGTCAAGCAAAAAGTCAGCCCCGCTCCCGCGACTTCCAATAGCGCTTATCCTCCTCGGGAACACAGTAAGACTCACACATCTTGCGTATCGTCTTATGATATGTCCAGTCATCCAGCCTGTTATTCTCTAAAAATCTCTTCGTCTGCTCCGGACACCTGGCATAAGCTGTGGCAACGCACCAGGCGACTCCCATTCTCGTATAGTATCCCGGATGCGTCAGCTGATTCATCCATTCCAGAACTCTATCGATATATTCCTCATTCAGATAATAAAAAAGCATCATGACCGCAGCCATCCGTTGGGAGAATTCCTTTTGTTTGACCGCATAAGTCAAAATCCAGTTCCACACCCGCTCCGGATACTCTTTTGCATGTTTGAAGGAACTACAGAATCCGTCATTGACGGCCCAATCCCCGATCGCCGGAACAAACCGGTCCGCGTATGTGAGAATCGTCTCAATGTCATCTTTGGCGTATCCCAGTACATATGCCTTCAACAGCTGCTGCTCATAGTAGGTTTCCGGATATTCGTCCAGAAACGTCTGATACCCTTCTGCCGCAATTGCCCGGGCCATCCGACGCAGTCTGGGAGCGCCAACCCCCAGAACCGGCCGGCTGTCCGGGTTTACCCGATTGTTGTATTCCTCTATATTTCGGGTTCGCCAACTCCATAGTTCTTCGGTAATCCGGCTGAAATCCATCCCTTCTTCGCTCCCTCTCACGGATTAATGATGGAACAGACGCACTCCGTTGAATACCATTGCCATTCCATACTTGTTACAGCACGCAATCACGGCATCGTCCCGCACCGATCCCCCCGGCTGAACGATATACTTCACGCCGCTCTTTTTCGCTCTCTCCACATTGTCCGAGAACGGGAAAAATGCATCCGAGCCAAGCACGGCATTGTCCATCCGGGCAAGCCACTCTTTTTTCTCCTCAGCGGTAAATACGTCCGGCTTCTCCGTGAATACTCTCTGCCATGCTCCATCTGCCAGGACATCCATGTACTCTTCGCCGATGTAGTTGTCGATGGCATTGTCCCGGTCCGCTCTTCCAAGCCCCGGTACGAAAGGAAGATTCATTACCTTCGGGCACTGACGCAGCAACCAGTTATCTGCCTTCTGTCCTGCCAGACGGGTACAGTGTACCCGGGACTGCTGTCCTGCACCGATACCGATTGCCTGACCGTCCTTCACGTAGCACACGGAATTGGACTGGGTATATTTCAAGATGATCATGGCGATCTTCATGTCCCGGATTGCATCTGCCGGAATGTCTTTATTCTCTGTAACAATGTTTTTGAAAAGAGAGTCATCCATCACCAGTTCATTTCTTCCCTGCTCAAAGGTAACTCCGAATACCTGTTTTCTCTCGATCTCCTGAGGTACATAATTCGGATCGATCTGAATTATATTGTAGTTGCCCTTCTTCTTCTCTTTCAGCATTGCCAGGGCTTCCGGCTCGTATCCCGGGGCGATCACGCCGTCGGATACCTCTCTCTTAATGATTCTGGCCGTATCCACGTCACAGACATCGGACAATGCAATATAGTCCCCGAAAGAGGACATTCTGTCGGCACCTCTGGCTCTTGCATAGGCACTTGCAAGAGGGGACAGCTCGCCCAGATCGTCTACCCAGTAGATTTTCGCCAGCGTATCCGTCAGCGGGAGTCCTACCGCAGCTCCGGCAGGAGATACGTGCTTGAAAGAAGTTGCGGCCGGAAGTCCGGTTGCTTCTTTCAATTCTTTTACCAACTGCCATCCGTTAAAGGCATCCAGAAAATTGATATATCCCGGTCTTCCGTTCAATACCCGGATAGGAAGATCGCTTCCGTCTTCCATGAAGATTCTGGCAGGCTTCTGGTTTGGATTACATCCGTATTTCAATTCGAATTCTTTCATGTTTGAAACTCCTTCTGCATTCTTATTTGTTCTTGTTGACAATTCTGGTCTCGTATGTGCCGGTGGCAATATCTATATATCTGACAAACAGAGAAACCTTATTCTCCTCATTCAGATTCTTCCACAATGTTTCCGTAAATGCATCGATATCCTCACAGATCTCCACCCGCTCCGGCTCTCCCTCGAAGCTTGGCAGCGGATTGCCGTCGCACTGGTAGGTATGAATGAAATGCCCCTCTCCAGCAGTCGGATTCCCATAGGCAAACGTAAACCGGTCGCAGCTTGCCGGATCTCCGTTATGGCTCTTCAGAATAGACAGTGCATAATCAAACGTCCCGTTCTGGACATTCAGAATGCCGGAGATTCGGGGGGTATAATTCGGCCCATCCGGCTCGAATTCCCTGCATCGCAGAGACTGTTCAAAGGTCTGTCCCGCCTTCATTCCATCGTAAACCGTATCTGTCTGATCCCCGTTTGTCACGATCGTCGTGCTGCCAAGAACACGTACCGGGGAGTAGATAATCAGAGAAGGATCTGACAGCAGGGAAGGATCAAATGCCTGTGTGCGGATTCCCTCACCGTCCTCAACAAATACACGGTTCCGGCTGTTCACACTCCTGCCCATGATGAAATAAGCAGTTACCGCTTTGCTGCCGTCCATGCTTCTTCCGATGACGATTCCTCTGCCGGGATATGCATTGGTGCTCAGTTTTGTTGCCAACGTTCCTTTTTCCATTGTTTTTCCTCCATTTTCCTGCCGGGATGACCCTGTCCGTTGTGCTGTATATCACAATAGCCGGCCATCCGGGCACACTCTTGTACAGAATCTGCCCAGACGGTCGGCTATATAATCTCTTCATATACTCCACGTGGTCCATTCCACAGTCAGTTTACACTGTTTCCGTCAGTCGTATACTATGTTCATCATAACAGACCCGGACGCCAAACGCAAGTAGGAACTTCCCTGAACTAGATCTCATTCTGTTTTGCAACCAGATCCTTGCCGCCATAACGTTCCCGAAGCTTCGGCTTCTCGATCTTCCCCGTCGGATTCCGGGGAATCTCCGTAAAGATTACCTGATGCGGTCTCTTGTATCTGGGCAGTTTCTTACAGAACTCATCGATTTCTTCTCTGGTACAGGTAAATCCCTGTTTCACCTCGATGATGGCAGCGGTTACCTCACCCAGCCTCGCATCCGGCACGCCAATCACTGCCACATCCTTGACGGCAGGATAGGCACGCAGAAAATCCTCGATCTGAACAGGGTAGATATTCTCCCCGCCACTGATGACCACATCTTTCTTCCGGTCTACCAGATAGATGAATCCATCCGCATCCTCCTGCGCCATATCGCCGGTATACAGCCAACCATCCCGGAGCACCTCAGCGGTAGCCTTTGGATCATGATAGTAGCAGGTCATGACACCCGGTCCCTTCAGACACAGTTCCCCCACTTCTCCCGGAACCACCTCGGCACCGTTTTCATTCACAATCCTAGTCTGCCAGCCGTAACCGGCCCTGCCGATGGCACCGACCTTGTGAATATTCTCCACTCCCAGATGTACCGCACCCGGGCCGATCGACTCACTCAGCCCGTAATTGGTGTCGTATTGATGATTCGGGAATCGTTCCTTCCACCTTGCAATCAAGCTCGGCGGCACGGGCTGCGCACCGATATGCATCAGTCTCCACTGTGCAAGCTGATACCGGTCAGGCTCAATCTCTCCTCTGTCGATGGCATCCAGAATATCCTGTGCCCAGGGAACCAGAAGCCATACGATCGTACATTTCTCGCTGGATACCGCCTCCATGATCACATCCGGTTTCGTTCCCTTCAGCAGAACAGATTTGGCTCCCACCAGGAAAGAACCGAACCAATGCATCTTCGCACCGGTATGGTACAGCGGCGGAATACACAGGAACACATCCTCCTTCGTCTGTCCGTGATGCTTCTGCTCTACCAGGCAGGCATGCATCAGGCTCTCATGATTATGTAGAATCGCCTTCGGAAAACCGGTGGTTCCCGAAGAAAAATAGATTGCCGCATCGTCCGTATCCGTCAATGCAATATCCGGTTTCTTGCTGGAGCAGTTGGCGGTCTGTGCCGCATAGTCCTCTGCGAAACTCGGACAGTTATCTCCCACATAGAATAGCAGTCTGTTTTTGCTGATCGACTCCGCAATCTCCTCCACACGACCGATGAACTCCGGTCCGAACACCAGAACATCCACCTCCGCCAGATTCAGACAGTATTCAATCTCATCGGATGCATAGCGGAAATTCAACGGAACCGCCAATGCCCCCGTCTTCAGAATTCCAAAATAGATCGGCAGCCACTCCAGGCAGTTCATCAACAGAATCGCCACCTTGTCCCCCCGTTTCACGCCTCTGCCCAGCAGAAGATTCGCAAAGCGGTTCGCCTTCTCATTGAATACCTCCCACGTAATCTCCCTGCGATAGTGCGTCAACGGGTTCGGCTCCATCAGTTCATATTCTTTCCAGGTTACCCTTCTGACCTCCTTGATCTCCGGGTTAATCTCCACAAGTGCAATATCATTGCCGAATTCTCTGCTATTTCTCTCCAGTATATCTGTAATAGGCATAATCCCCCAAACCTTTCTCTATAAATAAATTAGAATGCCCAACTCGGAGCATTCTAATTCTATCACTTTAACGCAAAAAAGTAAATCGCTCATTGCAATCCGCCCTGCCCGGACCGGGTCAGTCGGCAAGTCTTCTGTAAAGAGCGATCCCATACAAACCGGCAATACCCACCAGTCCGTAGACGATCCTGGACATAATCGACATATTTCCGAAGATGAATGCCACAAGATCAAAACCAAAGAAACCGATGAGTCCCCAGTTGATCGCGCCCACAAGAACAAGTGTCAATGCGATTCCATCACATATCTTGCACATATCCCATTACTCCTTTCCGACATGCCGTCATATGGATAGTATGACACCCATTCGGAAAAAAATACACTGCGGCGCGGATTGGCAGTTTATCCCTCATCCGTTCCCGTCACACCGGAAACCGGGCCATTCTCTCTTCAAATTGTTCGTAAAAATCCCGACCGGGATCATACGGTTTGCAGAAAAACAGTTGCAGAATCAGCATATTCAGTTGCTTTACCGACTGCTCATCCGTACCGCCGCGTTCTGCTCCGCCACGCTCTGCTCCGTCATGCTCCGCGCCCTGTATCAGACGCTGCATTCTTCGGATAAAGAAATGCCACTTCCCAATAAAAGCCTGATTCGCCTGCAGATTCGGCACGTCGATCCACTTGGACACTTTGACTTTCGCCCGGCTCTCCTGCCTGCATTCCCGGGTCTGGAGAAAATACAGGAAATCCCGGGTCTCTTCTCTGTAGAACCTGCCCAGCGGGAAAATTCTGCACAGTCCCGGCCGAAACCCATGAACACTGCAACGTCCCTCCGGTGTCAGAAAAGAACAACCTTTCCCCTCATGCAGATTGAGACTCGGCAGAATCACTCCATCCTGCACATGCAGACAAATACTGTCATCCTGCATCATCTCCTCGAACGTCCTTCCCAGATTGGTTGTCAGCAGACAGATATCCAGTGGATCCAGTATAATGGTATCCCCCATCATATGACAGCAGTAGGAGCATCCCCTGCAGTCTCCGCAGTCTGCCCTTACCATATCATGCAATCCATAGAGTTTTCCGTCCGATATCTGCTTCATGTCTACATTTCTTATCATATGCGGCTTCTCCCCATTCCCGGCACTATCATCCGGGAACATTTCTCATTCTGTGTTCCGTCCTATTGTATACCTGTTGTTCCCCGGTATGCAACCGGTTCTTATCGCCCGACGCCGGTCGCATCTCAGAACAGGCCTATCACCCAATAGATCACACCCAGCAGCCAGCTGGAAAAAATACCGTACAGGATTACCGGCCCTGCAATAATAAATATTTTGGATCCGATTCCGAACACCTGGCCTTCCGCCTTGAACTCAATGGCAGATGCTGCCACACTGTTCGCAAATCCGGTAATCGGCACCAGACACCCGGCACCGCCCCATTTCGTGATCGTCGCATACACGCCCAGTCCGGTCAGGATGGCACTCAGCGCCACCAGAATAATGGAGCACCAGGAGCCTGCTGTTTTCTGATCCAGTCCCAGATAGGAGAGCCACTCCAGAATGCCCTGTCCCAGCACGCAGATTACTCCCCCGGCCAGAAACGCTTTCAGCATCTGCAGGGGCAGATTCTTCCCCGGCGTTACCTGCTTGACGTATTCCTGATATTGTTCTTCCTTGCTCATTTCCATTTTCTCACACTCCTCCTACTCCCTAGTATTGCCAAGGAGTTTATCGTTATGCACAGATGCTGTATCCGCCTTTCCAATACAAACACTTTTTGTTGCCCTTTTTCGTCATATCATATACAATATTATTGTTTCACATTATCATCTTTCTCATTCGGAGTATGATTCATTATGCAAAAAAGACCAAACTATTTTTTCAAAATCTGGAGGGTTGTATACCCTCTCCTCATACATTACGGATCGTTGATGCTGATTGCCATTCTCGGGCTGTTCGTCATCGCCTTCGCCATGGTCAGCCGTTTCTCCGGAACCACCGTTGATTTCAGCAGTGCGGATCTCTTCGTCAATCTGCTTCGGGTTTATCTGGAAAAGGCGGTTCTTCTGACCGGGATCGGCAACCTGTTTTCCATTCCTTTCCTGCTGATGCTGATGCGCGTCGACCATAGGAAATATCCTCTCGGCAAGATAACCCATACCGCACCTGCTGTCGCGTATCTCATCCCGGCGCTTGCCGGAATTGCCTTCTGTATTGCAGGCAACACTTTCCTGACACTTCTGCCGATTGCAGAGACCTCTTCCGACACAATCCAGATGGAGGAACTGATGAATTCCGGCAGTTCCCTGGAACAGTACCTGTGCGTTGCAATCTTAGCCCCCATTGGAGAAGAACTTGCCTTCCGGGGTCTTGCATATAGGCGAATCCGTGACTTTCTCCCTGCATGGGCCGCCATCCTGCTCAGTTCCCTGGCCTTCGGCGTGTATCACGGTAACGTTCTCCAGGGAATCTATGCATCCCTGCTGGGTTGTGTTCTCGCATATTCCTATGAGAAATTCCAGAATATTGTGGCACCGATTCTGATTCATATTTTCGCCAATGCAACCTCCTGTCTACTTACAGATGTGACATGGTTTGATTTCATGTTCGAGACAAAAACCGGACTGATCGTTTCCATGATTGTGACACTCATCCTCGGCATGGGGCTTCTGGTTCTGGCGAAGTTTACCACCAAGGTCACGCGCGAGGAACGTCCCGAGCCGAATCTTCCCATCCGCCGGGCACCGGTTCCGGTGTATGTTGCACCCGCGTATTCCCCACAGGTTGCATATCTGCAGCCCGCCTACCCGCAGGTACCCTATCTGCAGCCCGCCTACCCGCAGGTGCCGTACCAGCAGCCTGCCTACCCGCAGGTGCCATACCAGCAGCCTGCCTACCCGCAGGTACCCTATCTGCAGCCCGCCTACCCGCAGGCACCGTACCAGCAGTCTGCTTATTCGCAGGTACCTCCGCAATAGGGTGACTCCTGCTATTGCTCTGTGACCTTTGCACGCAATTGTTGCAGGATTCGTTTTTCCAATCTGCTTACCTGTACCTGGGTCATTCCCAGAGCAAGTGCCGTTTCGGTCTGGGTTCTGTTTCTGTAATATCGGAGCAGAATCAGTTTTCTCTCTTTTCCCGCAAGGCTTCCCAACAGTTCTCCTACCAGCAGCCGGTTGATCGTTTCGTTTTGTTCATCCTTTTCTGCCGCCAACTGGTCGATCAGCATAACCTCACTATCCTCAGACCTGTAAGCCGTCTGATATATGGATTCCACCTCCATGGCTGCATTGGAGGCAATGACAACATCTTCTACCGGCAAATCTGCCGCTTCTGCAATCTCAGTAATCGTCGGATCCCGATTCAGCCGTTCTGTGAGCTCCTCCCGCATTTTCATAATCCGGAATTGATTCATCTTGATGGTCCGGTTCACCTTTACCATCCCATCGTCCCGCATAAACCGTCTGATTTCGCCTTGTATCATCGGCACTGCATATGTGGAAAAGCACACATCATAGGTTTCATCAAACCGATCCACCGCCTTCAACAGCCCCATGCATCCGATCTGGTACAGATCCTCCGAATCGTATCCTCTCCCCACAAACCGCTTAATACTGTGTCTGATCAACCCAAGATTCTCCCGGACAACCTGATCTCTGGCTGATTTATCCCCGGCCTGCGCCTTCCGTAGCAGTCCCACAGTTTCTTCCATCGGCTACTCCTCGTCATAGGTATGTATTCTGCCGAAATACTTCGTCATCACAACACTGGTTCCTCTGCCGAATATGCTGTTCACACTTAGTTCATCCATGAAGGCTTCCATGAAAGAAAAACCCATTCCGGACCGTTCCATCTCCGGTCTCGTTGTGTACAGCGGCTCCATCGCTCTTTCCACATCCGGAATGCCGATTCCTTCGTCCTCAATCACCACTTCCATCGTATTCTCCCACCGGGTAAGCCGCATATGTATGATTCCGTCTCCCTCGGGATATGCATGGATGATTGCATTTGTCACGGCTTCGCTGACTGCCGTTTTAACGTCTGCGATCTCCTCCATGGTGGGGTTTAGCGGCGCGGCAAATGCACTGACTACAATTCGCGCAAATGCTTCATTGACGGATCTTGCCTGAAAAATAACCTCCGTCCTGTCTTTGCAACCGGTCATTGCATCCGTAATCTGTGTTATCGTATCCATATATGCCCTCCTAATTCATCATTTCAACATATCGCAGCAATCCTGCCATATGAATGACCCGTTTGATCTGTTTGTTGCAGTGGATCAGGAAAACCTTCCCGCCAAAGCAGTCCACCTTGCGATACCGTCCGATAATGACTCCGATCCCGGAACTGTCCATCAGTACCGTATCCTCAAAGTCAAATACAACATTTTTCGCCTTACTGTTCATCAGAAAATGATCTGCCGTTCTGCTGATATCAGCCGCTTCGTAATGTCCCACCTCTTCCGGCATCTTTATCATCAGATAGTTCTCAATAATTGCAAAATCCTGTGCCATGTTCTCTCCTCTTTTCCAAGCTTCTCTCTGTTTCGCCAATTTCGGCAATCAAAAAGACACTGCCTGTATCAGACAATGTCTTTCGTTCTTTGTTACTCTTCTGTTTGTATTCCCCGGATTTAATCCTCGTAATTCTTCAGGTATCTCTTGGCGCGGCTGACCCGGGAGGAATTCGGGAACAGTTCGATCAGCTTCTCATATGCGGCGATTGCTTCTTCCCGGTTCTCATTCAGTCGGTACGCGTTACCCAGATCGTACAGCGCGTCCACATTGGCCGCATCATATTTCACCGCCATCTGGAGATCCGGAATCGCACCCTCATAATCTCCGGCATCAAACCTGACCATGCCCTGATTATAGTATGCCCTGCTGGCCGCAGGACCGATTGCCGTCAACAGATGATCATAAGCAGCCTTGTAATTCTCGGTTCCGTTCAGATAATCACTGTCCTGAATCTGATTCAGTGCCTCTGCAACCTCCAACTCGGTATGGTCCGGATCCAGATATAAATATTCCGCGTAGGTCAGTCTCTCATATGCGTTCACCATCTCGTCAGTGCCGCTGTACCCGTTCAGGGAGTATTCCAGTTCCCCTATTTTCCCGACCAGTTCCTCTTTTTCTTCCGTCAACTGCTTAATCGTATCATTTTTCTCGGATAGCGTGGCGATATAGCCGTCCTCGATCTTCTGATGATCGCTCTTGACCTGATTGATTCTGGCAGGAAGGATCAGAAACCACGAGATTGCCACGCCGATGACACAGCCGATTACCACATTCAGCAGAACCGACAAGCCATTGGGTTCTTTCACGTTCACGTTATTCAGAACCGCTTCCCGGTTCTTTCTGTTGGTGGCGGCAATTTCGTCCCCGTATTGTTCTTCGGTATGCTTCTTTTTGCGTTTTCCCGCAGAACCCGTTAATTCAGAATCCACATTGGTAACACTGTCAACAATCCGAAGATAACGTAACGTGATCGTATTATTGGTATCCACCCGGAGCGCCTTGTGTAATTCCTGTCTCGCACGCTCCCACTCCTCCACATTCATATACAGCAGTGCCAGCAACTGATGTGCCTGTACATATTTCGGATTGATGGACAATACCTTCTTCAACTGTATCATTGCCAGATCCAGACTGTCCTGTCTGCAATAGGTCAACGCCTGATTGTATTTCTTGATTGCCTGATTCAGCGCATCCAGTCTGGTCGGATTCGCCTGCATCATATCCAGATAATCATCCGCAATATTCTTCTTGGGCTGGATATTCTTGCTGATTACCCACTCATTCAGCGCTGAAACCGCTTCCCCGATCTCCAGATAAACCAGCCCCAGCAGATTGCGGGCCTCTATATTATTCTTATTCATCTTAAGGCTCTGCTTCAGACAGACGATAGCTCCGGACAGATCCCTGACCTGTGCCTTCTCAAGACCGAAATTGTAAAACTGGTTGGACAGTCTTACAATTCTCTTGAAACGATCCACCTCGGCACCACAGTTTGTACAGAAATCGTTTTCTGTCAGCAGACAACCGCACTTATAACAATTCATCTGCCACCCTACTCTTCTTCCTTTGCTTCCTTCACCATCTGTACCAATATATCAGCCATATCCGTTATATCCTGGCTGTAGATCGCATCCTCCGCCTCTTCGATCTCAAGGCTCGGATGGAATTTCTTCAATTCCTCTTCAAAATTAATCTCTATTCCTGCCATCTATGACTCCTGTCCCTGCAGGATTTCCCTCACACTGCCCACCAGATAGAGTGAACCTGCAATGTAGATCCTGTTCCCACTCCTCTTGTGGGCCAGAACATTATCCAATGCTGTCTCAATATCCTCATAATACAGAACAGGACATTCCGTATATTGTTCGAACATCCCTCGGATCTGCGGGATCGTCACTTCTCTTGCACCCGCCACCCGGGTCACATGAATCCTGCCAAACAGACCGCTTGTCGAAAGCATGCGAACCATCTCGTCATACTGCTTGTCCCTTACTACCGCAAATAGCAGTTCCCGCATGCCGGAACAACCATCCCCGGAAACCGTTTCCAGAAACGCCCTGATCCCATCCGGATTATGGGCACCATCCAGATATACCTCCGGTCTGATCTCCTCCATGCGCCCTTCCCAGACCATCGCAGCAAGCCCCTCAGCAATCATATCCCTGCTGATCCGCTCCCGATCCGGAAGGCATTCTATTGTTCTTACGGCAACGGCTGCATTCTCCGCCTGATATTGCGCAATCGAACTGAGATGAGCCGTAACAGTTTCATAATACCGAGAACGTAGGCAAAAATCAATGCCTTTCCCTGCATTTTTGCAAAAAGAAATATCCTCTTTTTCGACAGGAATACACGGTGCTCCTGCATTCCGGGCAGCATTCCGGATCACTTCATATGCTGTTTTTGGCTCCGCCAATGTAATGACCGGACAATTCTGCCGTATGATCCCTGCCTTTTCTCCCGCAATCTTCTCCAGCGTGTCACCCAGATATTCCATATGGTCCATCCCCAGCCTTGTCACAACGCAGGCAGTTTTCTTCCCAATCACATTGGTGGCGTCCAGTCGTCCGCCGAGACCGGTCTCCAGCACAATATAGTCCGGCCTTTTCTCCTGATACCACAGCATTGCCATGAAAAAAACAAATTCAAAAAAAGACGGATGATAGGATAGCTTTCTGTCCTTCCGATAACTTTCCAGGCGCGTCATCAGTCGGTGAAACAAATCCGCAAATTCCGCTTCCGACAGGTTTCTGCCGTTCAGCCGTATTCTCTCACAGATACTAATCAGATGCGGAGAGGTAAACAACCCCACCTGAAAGCCGGCTGTTCGCAAAATGCGATCCAGGAATGCGCACACAGATCCCTTCCCGTTGGTTCCGGCCACATGGATCACCCTGCACTCCGCCCCTGGTTCCCCCAGATACCGGTAAAATGCAGCGGTATCTTCTAAGCTGTTTTTGCCTGTAAATCTGGGAATCCCAAGAATATAATCCCTGGCTTCCGTAAATGGAACGTATTCTGTCATATCTCGCCGTCACATCCTCATCATACCATTCCGTCTGTTCCTGTCATCAGACGTTGGCAATTACTTTGCCCTCAATCAGGCCGCTCCTGCACACATAATTCATGTAGCAGGTATTCTTGTCAACAGGCAGCACTCCGTTATTGATAAAGATCGTACAGCCCCTGTATACATTTCCGTTGACCCGTACCGCAGAATCCCTGCAGGCATCCATCAGTTCATTCAGTTCCTGCAGTTCATCCTGAAGATCGTTCCGTTTTCTGACCAGTTCTTCCTTCTGTTCCAGAAGCTGCCGTCTTTTCAGTCCCTGCAACGGAGATTCTCCGCTGAGTGCCATGAGTTTCTCCGCCTGTTTGATGTCTACCTCCAGATCATTCAACTGTTCATCCATCCCGGAGAGCTGCTTGGTCACATGCGTTCTCTGGTTGTACAATTCCTTTTTATATCCAACCTGTACCACGGTTTTGATCTCTGCCTCATTGCCAAGACAGGCAGCCTCCAATCCGTGTGTTGCGTAACAGATTCCCCCCATCAGAGTACCTCTCCTGCCGGTCAGGATAATCTGCTGAGCGGAGGTTATGTTGGAATTGATGATGGTGTTGGCACGTACATTTCCTTTCGCATCCACTGTGGTCTGCTCAATAAAATCCGCATACAGATCCCCTCCGCAGGTAATGGCCGCTTTTTCATTGCCGTTGATCCCACACTTGAGAACCACATCTTCTCCCGCTTCAATGGTTGCCGCCTCCACCGTTCCCGATATGATCACTGATTTGGACGCCCTGATCACCACATCCGACCCGACATTACCGTCAATCATGACATCCCCGTTAAATTCGATCACACCGGTCAGATAGTCCACATCTCCCGCAATCTCATGTACATTACGTATCTCCAATACACCGTTCCGGAACAGCACTTTGCCATTGGTGGTTGCATAGAATTTGTGATCGGCACCGCCGGAGGATATGCCCCTGCCTTTCAGCACCGGAAGATTCTTCACTCCTGCGGGCTCCAGAATCCTGCCTCTCACGTCACTGCCCGGATTACCGGTGTCTGCCGGATAATACACCGCCAGAAGATCGCCCTCCTGTACATTCTGTAACACGTTCATACTCGTGTAGTCCACCGAACCGTCTTCTCTGATCTTCGGATTGCGGGCGAAATCCTCGGTATTGACCATGTATTCATAATAACCATCACGCCCCGTGCCCGGTTTCTCTCCCACCGCAGCCAGAACCTCGCGCCTGTATATTTTCTTCTTGACAATCGCTGCCAGATTCGACTCATGGAATCCGGTATTGACGCCGTATGCCCGCAGAATGTCTTTGAGATCATTCCTATCATACTGCATCCCGTCATCTTCCGTCAGGTAGATAAACGCCTGCATCCCATCATCCGATATTCTCACATAGGTGGTATCCGGTTCCGGATTCCCGGCCATTCCACCCGCTCCCAATCCATCCATGTTCCGCATGCTCCTTTCTCTGACGTAAATCCAGGCCTCCGTGGATGGGAGGCCTGATTCCAATGGTGACTATCTGTTCAGCTGGGTAAGTCTGTCCTCCACCTGTGCCATCATCTGAGAGTATTTCTCTAATTTTGCCTTCTCCTCCTCAATCTTGGAAGCCGGCGCTTTGGAGATAAATTTCTCATTATGCAGCATACCGTTCACACGGGCAAGCTCACTCTCCAATCTCGTCTGTTCTTTTCTCAGTCTCTCAATCTCCTGCGCAATATCCACCAGCTGGTCAAACGGAATATACAGTGTTGCATTCGGAATCACCACAGATACCGCATCCTCCGCAATGCCGCTCCTGTCCGTACGAATCTCGACCTCCGACGCATATGCAAGCGGAGCAAAGAACAGTTTTCCTTCCGCAAAAACGTTGCGGATCTCTTCCTGCTCGGAAACGACATAAACCACTGCTTTTTTGCTCGGTGCCACATTCATCTGTGCCCTTACGTTTCGAATTCCCCGGATTGCCTCCTTCAGAATCTCGATCTCCTTCTCTTCCCGGGTAAAGCTGCGTGCCTCATCAACCACCGGCCAGGAGGAGATCATAATGGATTCTTCCTCGCTCTGCAGCGTACAGAAAATCTCCTCCGTAATGAAAGGCATATAGGGATGCAATAATTTCAGTGCATCTATCAGTACGGTTTTCAGGGTATACAATGCTGCATTCTGGCTCTTCGTATCATCGGAAGCATACAATCTCGGCTTCACCATCTCAATGTACCAGTCGCAGAATTCATCCCAGATGAAATCATAGATTTTCTGAACCGCAATACCAAGTTCAAAGTGCTCCATATTATCGGTTACTTCTGTAACAAGATCGTTCATCTTGGAGATGATCCACCGGTCAACCGGCTGAAGATCATCCCTATCCGGTACGGATACTTCTTTTCCATCCATATTCATCATAATGAAACGGGAGGCATTCCATATCTTATTGGCAAAATTCCTGTTTGCTTCCACCCGTTCCATATAGAAACGCATATCATTTCCCGGTGCATTGCCGGTGATCAGGGTCAGACGCAGAGCATCTGCCCCGTACTGATCAATGATCTCCAACGGATCAATGCCGTTACCGAGTGACTTGGACATCTTGCGTCCCTTGTCATCCCGAACCAGTCCGTGGAACAGAACCGTGTGAAACGGCTTCTCACCCATCTGCTCATATCCTGAGAAAATCATCCGGATTACCCAGAAGAAAATAATATCATATCCCGTCACAAGCACATCGGTCGGATAGAAATACTCCAGATCCTCGGTTTTATCCGGCCATCCCAGCGTGGAGAAAGGCCACAGGGCAGAGGAGAACCAGGTATCCAGTGTGTCCGGATCCTGTTCCAAATGATTCTTACCACACTTCGGGCATATCGCAGGTGCTATCCGGGATACCACAATCTCTCCGCAGTCCTGACAATAGTAAGCAGGGATTCTGTGTCCCCACCACAGCTGTCTGGAAATACACCAGTCACGAATATTGTCCGTCCAGTTGAAAAAGGTTTTCTCCATTCTCTCCGGAACAAGCCTGATCTCGCCCTTCTTCACAGCCTCTACCGCCGGTTTGATCAGCTCATCCATCTTCACAAACCACTGCTGCTTGATCATCGGCTCGACGGTTGTGTTACACCGGTCATGCGTACCCACATTATGGGAGTAATCCTCAATCTCTACCAGCAGTCCCTGGCGATCCAGTTCCTCCACAATCTTCGCTCTTGCCTCATACCGGTCAAGTCCAGCATAGATGCCACCGTTTTCATTGATGGTCGCATCATCGTTCAGGATATTGATCTCCGGCAGATGATGACGTTTTCCAACCTCAAAGTCGTTGGGGTCGTGGGCAGGCGTAATCTTCACAACACCGGTTCCGAATTCCATATCCACATACTCGTCTTCCACAACCGGAATTGCTTTATTCACAATAGGAAGCCATACACTTCTGCCATGCAGATAGGTATACCGCTCATCATTGGGATTTACCGCAACGGCAGTATCTCCCAGCATCGTCTCGGGACGTGTGGTTGCGAACTCCAGGAACTCTGTCGTACTGGGCTGACCATTCTTATCTACCAGTGGATATTTGATATGCCAGAAATGTCCGGCCTGTTCTTCATAGATAACCTCTGCATCAGAGATGGAAGTCTTGCACACCGGACACCAGTTGACAATTCTGGACCCCTTGTAGATCCATCCTTTTTCATGCATCTTGCAGAATACTTCGGTAACGGCTCTGTTGCAGCCCTCATCCATCGTAAAACGCTCTCTCTGCCAGTCGCAGGAAGAACCCAGTTTCTTCAACTGACTGATAATTCTTCCGCCATATTCTTCCTTCCACGCCCAGGCACGTTCCAGGAATCCTTCCCGTCCCAGATCTCTCTTATCGATTCCCTGTTTCTTCAGTGTCTCGATAATCTTTACCTCCGTGGCGATGCTGGCATGATCTGTACCCGGTTGCCACAATGCGTTGTATCCCTGCATTCTCTTAAAACGGATCAGGATATCCTGCATGGTGGTATCCAGGGCATGCCCCATATGCAGCTGTCCGGTAATATTTGGAGGCGGAATGACAATGGTAAACGGCTTCTTACTTCTGTCCACTTCCGCATGAAAATAATTCTTCTCAATCCATTTTGCATAGATCCGATCCTCAAGTCCATGAGGATCATACTGTTTTGCCAATTCTTTGCTCATGTCTGTCTGCTCCTTGAATCCCCGGAAAAGGGATATTTCTCTACGTTTCGATGATATTGCATGGACTGCCCCTTTGTCAAGTAACCATCCCGGCGGAAGCAGGTCGTCATACCGGTTTCTCTTCTTCCGTTCAGATCATTTTGTTCCAATCTCTGCAATATACTTGCAATTTGTGCTGTTTTCTGATACAATAGTACTACTCCGGGCGGCATTCATACCGTCCACGATCCCAAGTGAGGTAACCATGTTAACAATTGCAGTTTGTGATGACGATGCGTTTGAAACCATCCTGCTCTCCACCTATATCAAAGAATACCAGAAACAGCATACCGATGTGGATATCTATGTGGAGTCCTTCCATTCTTCCCGCAAATTGTGGGAGAAGCTGGACGATGGCACCGTTTATGACATCTATCTTCTGGATATTATTATGCCTGAAATCGATGGTCTTGAACTGGGCAAGAAGATTCGCAGTATCACCAACAAGGGAATCATCATCTACCTCACCTCCTCCAAAGAGTATGCCCTGGACGCATATCAGGTCTATGCAATGCAATATCTTGTGAAGCCCATCGAACAGGAAACCCTGTCCCAGACCATGGACCGGGCCATTGAGTCTCTGGAACCTTCCTGCAGTTCTTCTTTTGCCGTGAAATCATCGGAAGGAACCATCCGGTTGCATTATGCCTCCATCTGCTATGTGGAATGTCAGCGGCACTCCTTATCAATCTATACATCCGACGGAAGAAGGATTCCTACCCGCAGTATTCGTGTTCCGTTTGAAACGGCGGTGGAAGAGCTTCTGAACGACCCGCGCTTCGTCCGCATCCACCAGTCCTATGTTGTCAATCTTGACTTTGTCAAAAACATGACCAACCAGGCCTTTGAACTTCAGTTCCACAACAAATGCATCACTCTCCCGATCTCCAAAAACAGATTTCAGAAAGTGAAGAAAGCCTTCTTAGAAAACACCCCGAACCCCTGATACTGCTCCGGGTAAAGAAAAACGTTTCCCTTGTAAGCATTTCACCCGTCAAACAAAAAAGCGGAACTACCCTTGGTAACTCCGCTCTTATCATACAACAGAATCTGTACATCAATTCCCGCATGCATATCCGCTCATTCTATGCACAACCGAACATATATCCCGATACAGCCATCTCTATGCAATCATATTCGCCATGTACGAACCGGCAGCGTTCATTCGCTGATACAGACTCGGCTCCTGCTGTGCATTCTGATTGTCTACCGACAGTGCATCATCCATCATCTCATCCTCAGGTATCATCTGATCCGCTCTGAAATTGTCATCGGGTGCACCGATGACCAGATCCTCAACCGCACTCTCATCAGCGGTCTCTTCCTTCTGACCACCGGTGCTCATCACTCGGATCTCATTCATCCGGCTCATACTCATCTGGCTAACCAGAATGTCGGCAAAATGAGCAGACTGACCGGGTTTCAACGGATTTTCATTTTCCTGTTCCTCCCCAAGATCAACCTGGGAAGCAAGCGCGTCTTCCGGAATCGCAGAGATCTTATTCATGCTCGCGCGGGAAATCGCATTCGTATTATATACATACGGCTGAAAACCAATCGGTGAAATTCTCATCTGCTGTCTCCTCTCCGACTACGCTCCTCACGGAATGTGATCTTTTACCATATTATAGAGCAAGTCAATACAGAATGCAAGTTTCTTTTTCCGTATGCTCCATCCTGCTCATACCGTCTGTACAGCCTCTCATTCCGCTTCTGTTTCTACCGGAACCGAAGGGTAATGCCTCCCATCGCGCACTCCAGGCTGCAGTTCCATGCCGCATCATTATCAATATGCTTTTCTGCAGCGATTCCGGCATACTCCCGATGGTCCACCTCGATAGAGCCCATCGCACAGTCAATGTCATAGTTGTAATCCATCTGATCCCCGTCCAGCAGGAAATCAATACTTCCCATGGAACATTCCGCAGCGATGGAGCCCCGTATGCTTCCTGTGTAGTCAAAGGATCCCATACCTACCTCTACATACAAATCTCCGAATTGTCCGGAGCGAATCTCTGCAGAGCCGGCGCCGATCTCAATGTTCGCCACATCCGCCGTTGCTTCTCTCAGGATCAGTTCTCCTGCTCCCAGCGTAATATCCACGTTCCTCGCCGCCAGCAGGTCAGCCTCGATTTTACCGCCGCCCATCGCCAGCGAGACCGTATCCAGTTCCAATCTCTCCGGAACGTAAATTGTAAGTTCCACCACCTCATTCAGGAAAAGAATATCATTTCTCTGCATCACACAGAGTTTACCGTCCTCCACGAAGAACTGCAGTTCTCTGGCGTTCTCATATCCAATGCGCAGTTCATCCGTATCACTCCTGACAATAGAAACGCATGCACCCTCTACTTCAAGTTCCATGCCGGAGATTGTCTCGTCTGACGCAACGGCAATCCGATTGCCCTCACCGGTAATCACTTCGTATTCATCCCGCAGTTCCACTTCATTCAAATGCACAAGGGGCGTGGACACACCAAACGAAAACTCCCCTTCTCTGGCCCATTTCGTAAAAGTACGTCCGCCTCCCATGCCGATTCCGATGCCCGCAAGTACAATACCAAGTACTGCGCACACGGAGGTAATTATAATAAGTACTTTCCATCCTTTTTTCATTATGCTCTACCTCCTCTTCCAAAAAGCCATCTGCAGAACTTACCGATTGCCCTGCCGCACAGCGGAATCAGTTTCACCAATCCGTATACCGCAAAGAAGAAGCCGAATGCCAGTGCAATCAGGAGAAAACCGGTTCCAAGAACAATCATGCCCGCCGGAGGCGAAATCATCATTTTACCCACAGACCACACAATCATCAGAATTCCTGCTGCCAGAACCGCCATGGAAGCACACGCGAACCCGAATACCATGCCGCCCAACGCCACAATCAAAGCACCCAGTACATAGATCAGTCCGATCCACAACGGTGCAGTACAGATAATCGCAATGATCCTGCCGGTGGTCATCTTCCGTACCCGGTCAGTCCCGACATTCTGCGACTGCCCAGGCACCGATTGGCTCTGCCCCGGCTGACCCTGTACCTGCTGACCCGGCACCGGCTGACCCTGCGCAGCGGATTCCGTCTGTACCCGCTGTTGTGCCTGCCAGTACCGCAGAACGGCATCCTTATCAATCCCGAGATCTTCCTTTATCTTCTCCGCAACCTTGCCCGGATTCTCCAGTTCACGGATAACCTTTTCCTCATTCTCCATCCCGGCATCATCAAAATAATCATTATAATATTGAATTGCTGCCTCCCGCTCTGCCTGCGGGATATCTGCCAGCAGATTATTCAGTCCCGTCATAAAATCAATTCTGTTCACAATTCATTCCTCCTTCCATAATCGCCGTCACCTTATCGGAATATTGCTTCCATTCCTGCCTGTACATAACCAGTTTCCGGACGCCCGGTTCCGTCAACCGATAGTACCGTCGGTTACGCCCGGCATACTCCATATCATAGATCTCCAGACAACCGTCCTTCTGCAATCTTCTAAGCACCGGATATAACGTCGACTCGCTGACTTCTATGATCTGCCTTACTTCCTGCGTGATCTTATACCCATAAGTTCCTTCCTGGTCGTGCGAAACTACAGCAAGAACAATTGCATCCAGCAATGTTGCTCCCGTATTAAAAACCATACTGCTTCTCCTTTCTCTGTTTCTTCCTCAATACTATCCTTTTATAATATTATACATTGTATAGTATTTGTTTCATGTCGATACTATATATTATATAATATTGTTTGTCAATACATATTTTTATATTGTGTGCTGCGGAGCATGTTTTCTTGCAGCGGAATACAAAACACTGAGTAAACCGCCATATGAGGTGCGTCGCCCAGGATTTTCCCGGAACAACAAAAAAGCAAGCGCTTCTGTTTCCACTCCACAAACCGCTTGCTCTTCCGAATATCCATATGCTGTTTTCGCCAAACACCATACCTTCCGTAAAATTCATAAAGCCTCCGCAATAACTTGCGAAGGCTCTACAAAAAGGGACAAATGAATGTTAAAGGCTTTATCATTATAACAAATAAGTGGATTTCTCTCACTAGGACTATATTACCACAATTCCCGCAAAAATGAAGTGATGTATTCGGCAGAATTCAAGTCGTTTTCGCCATATTTCACCTTGAATCTCTCTTTTTTTCTTGCTATAATAATAACGTAACTTCGGAAAGGGGTAGCTCATGGTATCAATAGGTATTTGTGATGACAGTGAGATCGAACTCACCCTACTAAAGAATTTTATCGATAAGCAATTTTGGGAGAAAAAACTCGAATACATCATCTACACTTTTACCAGCGGAGAAGAATTGGTAGCATATTATCAGGAACATACACTTGATCTTCTTTTTCTGGATATCTATATGAAACAATTGGACGGAATCGAAACGGGACGTGCCATTCGTGCACTGGACAAGCGGGTTGAGATCATCTTCTGTACCGCATCCTCCTCCTATGCGCTGGAAAGTTATGATCTGCTGGCTTCCGGCTATCTGGTGAAACCTTTCGATCCCGAGAAACTGCGCATCCTTGTGGATCGTTTCATAGAGGCCCGCCCACGGTCCGAGCACCGGTATCTTGTGGTCAAGAGCAATTATAACAATCGTGTCATCGATCTGAATGACATTGTCCATGTAGAATCCGATGACAAGGTTCTGATGATCTACACCGTTGACGGCGAAGAGATCCGTACCTACGGCAAGCTGAATGACATTGAGCAAAAACTCGATACCCCCAATTTTCTCCGGTGCCACCAGAGTTTCATCATTAACATGGCGGAGATCAAGTCCGTTGAGGAGAATGATTTCATGACCACAACCGGTCGCCTCATCCCGATTCGGAAAAGAGAACTTAGGAAGATTAAGAACGAATATCTGGAATATAAGAAAAAACGCTAACCGACTAACAACCCCTGCAGACTTCACCGCACAGGTGAATCGATCCGCAGGGGTTCCGTTTTGATTCCCGTTATGCAGGGATGATATTTATGTTTCCTGTGATACAATATTGTTCAGCCATATTCCGCTTTTCAGCAGGATAAACCCAATGACACATTTGATCAGATCCGCCAGCTGGACGCACAGAAACATCCACATAATGGGCATATGGGTCAGATGTGCCAGAGCAGTTGCCAGCGGAATGGAAACAACCCAGCAGAAACAGCTGTCAAACAGAAATGTGATAAATGTTTTGCCCCCGGAACGAATCGTAAAATAGGCTGCATGCAAATAGGCCTGAATCGGGAACACACATGCCGTCACAACAATCAGCTGGGATGCAATCTGCTTCACTTCATCCGTTACATTGTAGATTCCGGGGAATAATCTTCCCACCCCGATCATAACCGCGGAAACCACCACACAGCTCAATACAGAGAACGTAATCATCCGATAGGCGGTGGTTCTGGCGTCCTCCAGATTGCCGGTTCCAAGCTTCTGACCAACAATAATGGCTACACTGCTTCCCAGAGACATAAATACAATATTGAACAGGTTCGTAATGGTCGAAGCAATGTTCAGTCCGGCAACAACCGATAATCCCCGCACCGAATAACACTGTGTGATCATTGCCTGCCCTGCAGACCAGAGCCCTTCATTCAGGAAAAGAGGCGTTCCCTTCGCAATGATTCGGAATGCAAGCTGCTTCGGAATCAACAAACTCCGGTATGCCCCTTCAATAAACCGGTTCTTCTCATGGTGAATATGGGTCCACGCCACGATAATGGTCAGTTCCACAAAGCGGGAAATCACCGTAGCGATTGCCGCACCGCGTACCCCCAATTCGGGAGCTCCCAATTTACCGAAAATCAGTATATAGTTCAAGCCAAGATTCACAAACACAGCCACCATACCGGCGATCATCGGCAGTACGGTTTCCCCGGTTTCCCGAAGCGTACTCACATATGCCTGCACAATCGCAAACGGAAGCATCTGGATCAGCATAATCTTCAGATACTCCCACGCATATTCCGCTGTCCGCACAATATCTGTTCCATCCTGGGAATCATGAAGATACAGTCCGATCAGACCTTTCCCCCACAGCATCATGACGGCCAGAAAGATCAGACTCAGGGACAGGCAAACCATCATTTTGAACCGGAATGTATTCCGTACCCCCTCATGGTCTCCGTGTCCGTAATATTGCGCCGTAAACACGCCGGCACCGGACACACCGCCAAATACACTGATCATATAGATAAATAACAGCTGATTCACAATAGCCACGCCGGACATCTGCTCCGTGCCGATTCGTCCGACCATAATATTGTCCAGAAGACTGACAAAATTCGTGATACCGTTCTGTATCATAATCGGTACCGCCACAGTCAGCACCATCTTATAGAAAATCTTATCACCAAACAACTTTTTCATCTCTCATACCCTCTCCATACGGCAACGCAGAATATCTGCATGGAAGGCCGGCACCTCCAGTTCTCCGGTCAGGGAAACCGATTCTCCCGATATCACGGAATCTGCCATCGGTGGCCGCTCCGTCACTTCCATATTCCCAAGCAGATTCGCCCTGATTGTAATCGGTTTCTCCTCCATATTGATTACGGTCAACACTCTCTCTCGATCAAACCATCTCTCAAATACACAGGATTGGTTGCTCAGATAAATAGAACGGAACGAACCGTAATTCAGAGCCATACTGTTTCTCTTATAGGAAGCAAGCAAACCGATCCATTCGGTCAATTCATTCTCCAACGGTTGTGTAAAGCACGGCCGAAGTGCCGGATCTCCCGCTGTTTTCTCACCCTCTGCTCCCCATTCACTGCCATAATACACGCACGGAATACCCGGCATGGTGAACAGAATCGTGTAAATCAGTTTCACATACTCCGGACGATTCAGTATAGAAGCAACCCTCGTCACATCATGATTGTCCACAAAATTCAACAGATGCTTCCCCTGATAGAGTGTCCATGGTTCCGGTCCGAACTGTCGCATCAGCGAATGAACGATCTCAAACAGATTCCTGCTGTTGAAACTTGAGTATAAACCTTTATAACACTCGTAATTCGTAACCGAATGCAACATTCCATCCCGCATAATCTCATTATAATCCCCATGCAGCATCTCTCCCACAAGAAAGAAATCCTGTTTCCTGGAATCCGTATACGCCCGTAAGCGTCGGATGAAATCCCGATCCAGACAGTATGCAACATCCAGACGCAAACCGTCAATATCAAACTGATCAATCCATTGACCGACACTGTCAAGGAGATATCCGATCACCTCTTCATTGCGAAGATTCAGTTTTACCAGATCGTAATTTCCCTCCCAGCCTTCGTACCAGAACCCATCATGGTAGGCAGAGTCTCCCTGAAAGTTCAGATAGAACCAACTACAGTATTTGGAATTTTCCCGATGCTCCTGTACATCGCGAAAGCCGAAAAAACCCCGACCCGCATGATTGAACACACCATCCAGTACAATGCGGATTCCATTTTCATGAAGTACCCTGCACAATTTTGCAAAGTCATCGTTGCTTCCGAGCCTGCTATCTATTCTACGATAATCTCTCGTATTATAGCCGTGTGTATCCGACTCGAAAACCGGCGAGAAATAGATTGCATTGATTCCCAGTTGTTTCATATGCGGAATCCAGTCATATACCTTCTCAATCCGATGGGTCAATATGCCATCATTTTCAAACGGCGCTCCGCAGAACCCCAATGGATAAATCTGATAAAAAACACTTTCTTCCGCCCACATGTCTTATTTCCTCCTAAAAGTTATCCACATTTTCTGAATTAGCCTGTGAATAATCGCAATTGTATGACAATTTTAATATTTACCTGCAATTTATAATTCTAGCATATGATGTATGAAGTGTAAATAGTGACACAATATCTTGTAAAGTAATTCAGTCAATTGTTAACATAATAGATCGTTTTGTTCAATATAGTTTTATATGTTTCAAATCGCGTCACTCATGCGCATATTCTGATTCAAAGTACATTTTACTGTACTATAATCGTGGTAATCCCCATTTTCCACATAGTTATCCACATAAAATGACATGGATGATATTGTAAACCAAATGTCGTTTTCTCTGGAATATGTGATGACACATCTGTCATCTATTGTCGAAAAAGTGTGAATATTAGCCTATTTTCGGTCTTTTCATCTACTTAACCATAATACGCGTTTATATTTTTATTCTGTCTGATGCTTTTTTCTTAAAAATCATGTATCATAAATATGTCCCTTTTCTAAAAGAATTGTGGATAAGTCGGAGGGAACAATATGATAAAAATCGGATCACATGTCGGGATGAATATGCCGAACCTGTTTCTGGGATCGGTTCAGGAGGCGGTTTCATATGGTGCAAACACTTTGATGGTATATACCGGTGCACCGCAAAATACACGAAGAACCCCGCTTGAAAAGTTAAGAATTGAAGAAGCGCAAACGTGTATGCAAAACCATCAGATCGATTCCTTTGTTGTCCATGCCCCCTATCTGATTAACCTGGCCAATTCCGTCAAACCCGAAATCTTCCGACTTGGAGTAGAGTTTCTGATCAGCGAGCTTCAACGGACTGTTGCCATGGGGAGTCACACGCTGATACTGCATCCCGGTTCCCACGTTGGTGCCGGATCAGATACCGGAATAAACAAACTGACGGAGGGACTCAATGAGGTTCTGAGTGCCAGTGTGGATTGTAACATTGCGTTGGAAACAATGTCCGGAAAAGGAAGTGAAATCGGACAAACCTTCGAAGAACTTGCCCGAATCTATGATGGGGTCAAACAAAACGAGAAGTTGCGGGTGTGCTTTGATACCTGCCATATACACGATGCGGGTTACCCGATTGTCACGGATCCGGATGCTGTGTGGACACCGTTTGATCGGATACTCGGCATGGATCAGATCGCCGTTCTGCATATCAACGACAGTCTGAATCCCTGTGGTTCCCACAAGGACAGACACGCGAATATCGGTCATGGAATGATCGGATACGGCCCCCTGCACGAAATTGTTCACATGAAAGCCTTCGACAATATTCCTATGATTCTGGAAACGCCCTGGATAGCTGTCGATCCAAAGGGCAAAGAGAAACAAGCCCCATATCAGAGAGAGATTGCCTGGCTGCGCGAGCCGTAATTCATGACGGTTGACTGACTTCATTAGAAGTCCTCATTTACAGCCATTCGTTCCAGAAACGTTCCACACGTTTTCCGATCCGATCCAGCTGTACGATCTCATAGTTCTCCCACTCCCGCGGAAACATTCTCCGGTAGGAGTATTCCTGGAATCTCTCGTCCAGAAGAGCAACGATTCCCACATCTTCATGGGTACGAATCACTCTTCCGGATGCCTGGAGAACTTTATTCATGCCCGGGAAACGATATGCATAGTCAAATCCGTTCTTCCCCTGCGCATGAAAATACTCTTTCAGTATCTCATTCTCATTGCATACCTGAGGCAACCCGGTTCCCACTACGATTGCCCCGATCAGTGCGTCGTGCTTCAGATCAATTCCTTCCGAAAACAATCCGCCCATTACGCAGAATCCCAGCAGGGAATTGTCCGCTTCCCGTTCGACCGGGAAATTGATCAACGCCTCCATGTCCAGTTCCGGGTTCCCCTCAAACCGCTTCAGAAAGGCCTCCCG
This sequence comes from Lachnospiraceae bacterium, assembly GCA_016293925.1. Taxonomy (GTDB): domain Bacteria; phylum Bacillota; class Clostridia; order Lachnospirales; family Lachnospiraceae; genus RGIG4034. The sequence goes on from JAEDCX010000002.1 coordinate 93,849, forward strand.
CTTCTCCTCAGACATCCCATTCTCCTGAACCAGTAATTCAACTCCGCTGCTGCTATTCCAGAATTCTCTCTCATAAATCTGATACACCCGGTTCATAAACTGATGGGACGGGAAAAAGATCAGATAGTTCCCTGCACGTTCCCTGGTAATCCGATAGATGTACTCCGCAATCCTGCGGTATTCCTCTTCATTTCTCCTCGTGTATTTGGAGGTGACATCTCCGGCAATGAAAAGTCCTCTTTTGGCCGGATTGAAGGTAGATTGTGCATATACCTCATAGTCTTCAGCGGTTCCGCCCAACAATCCTTTGTAGTATTGAATCGGCAGAAACGTGGCACTGAACAGAATGGAAGATCTCCCGCGCTCCATGCAACGCTTCAAATTGGAAGAGGGATCAACATTAAACAGCCGAAGATAGAATTTACCTTCCTCATCGTACTCCGCATACGTAACATATTTGGAATCCAGCAATTCATAGATCATATTAAAGTGAGAGATCTCAAAATAGAAATCCAGCACCTTTTCCCGGATCTCTCCATGCTCATGTTCCTCCAGATACTCTTCCATGGTTGCCGCCAACCGTAGTGTTTCCCTCGCAAATGTATCTATAAGCGGATCCATCAGCAATGAGGTACACATCCGCTTCATCGACAACAGTTCCCTGTTACACCGTTCCAACTGCTTTTCCAATTTCCTGTTACTGTCCTTACATTCCCGTTTCAGTTCCAGAAAATCTTCCTTGCACAGAGTCGCGCTATACATACTTCTTCCCCGATCCAGCAGATTATGTGCTTCATCAATCAGGAAAAGGTAATCCCGTTTCGTGTCTTCTGCAAAAAATCGTTTCAGATACACATGCGGATCAAACAGATAATTGTAATCGCAGATCAGGGCATCCGCAAACAGGCTTACATCCAGACTGAATTCAAAGGGGCAAACCATATGTTTCCGGGCGTATGTCTCTAATATCTCGCGAGTAAAAACCTGCTCCCCGGTAATCAGGTCATAAATCGCCTCATTGATCCGGTCGTAATGCCCTCTGGCATACGGGCAAACCTCCGGATTACATTCCACCGCTTCCTGAAAACAAATTTTCTCCTTGGCCGTCAGCGTAATACTCTTGAGCTGCAACCCCTGTGCCCTCAGTAATTGAATTGTATTCTCCGCAACAGTTCGGGTGATTGTCTTCGCAGTCAGATAGAAAATTTTCTCTGCCAGATTCTCCCCCATTGCCTTGATCGCCGGAAAGACGGTTGATATGGTTTTCCCTACTCCTGTGGGTGCTTCAATAAACAACTTACGTCCATGATATATCGTCTGATAGGTATATGTCACCAGTTCCTTCTGCCCCTGACGGTATGCAAAAGGAAACTGCATCTTCTGAATGGACTCGGTACGGATTGTTCTCCACTGAAACTCCACATCCGTCCATTTCTTATATTCCAGCACCAGTGCTTCAAACCACTCCCGCAGTTCTTCCGCTGACAGTGTCTTATGGAAATAACGAATTTCTTCTGTATCCAGATTACAATAGGTTACACGAACCCCCACTGACTCCAGCTGATTCTGTTTTACATACATCGCCGCATAGCATTTCGCCTGCGCCAAATGCAGGGGATCTGCATCTGTAATCTTCTGAATCTCTCGATAGGTACCTTTTATCTCATCAACATAATATCTGGCCGGCGGTTCCTCATAGATGCCATCGGCTCTGCCTTCCACCAGAATATCGTATTCCCCCGCCCGGATACTCTCTTTCATCGTCACTTCTGCATGGTAATTGGCACCCATCTGGCGTTGTATCTTGCGATGGATCCTGCTCCCCTGCTGCATGGCATCCGCCGGTGATGCCGTTCTCCGATTATCAATATCTCCATTTCGAAGCAGGAATTCCACCAGATTCCTGACAGATACGGTAACATTCATCTTCTCTCCATTCTATGAGTCTCTCAACCTGTCCTATGGAACACACAAATTCAGACAACCATGCACAAACCCAAACAGATATATCCCGTGCAAAACCGACATAAATCGCTTCAAAAATCAAAAAGACTCCCATGAAAGAATAGTACACTATCCTATCAAGGGAGTCAAATTAGCCGATCCGGCATCTGCACCATAGAATCTGAAAAAAACATCAGCAGGCACAGGATAAGCCACGCAGCAAATTCTCAAATTCTTCATTGTAACCGGAATATCTTACAACCAAGGGCTTCGAAAAATCCAATCCCAAAACACCAACAATGGATTTTGCATCCACAATGTACCGATTATATGAGATATCAATATCAAAATCGCATTTCATGGCTGTACTGACAAATGTCTTCACTTCGTCAGGTCTCAGTTTGATCCGACGCTCCATTACATTCTTCATCCAAATCATCCTCTCGCAATTCAAATGCTACTTCCGTTTGTCTCACAACTCTTGAAACTATGATAGCAATTTGTGTCAGAATGTAAAGACTATATTCCGCAAAAAACTCACCAAAAAAACAAGTCAAACCATTCCAAATCATGGTATTTTATATGACTTTTTTCTCCCTTTTGTCAATGTGCACAATTCAAGGCCATACAAAAATACATAAAACGTCAAATTATCCATTTTCGTTTTTCGTGGTTCGAAATTCCGTCATAAACGGGCGAAACCGCAACGGAAGAAGGTTTCTCTGCAGATCCGTGTTCTTTCTGTCCTCGATGGAAATCGTTGACACAAAATGCCGGAACAGGCTCTGAATGAAATCTTCCCGCTCACTCAACTGCATGTTCTTCCCCTGCTGCCCGGCATCCGGATTCTGTTCTTCCGTGGCATGAATCATGTACCAGTCCTGCTTCCTTGGATGGACAACATACAACTGACGCTTCACATCATGAATCACAAAATTCTCCAATGGAAATCGGTCCGCAAAATGCGGTGCAAGCATGGCCAGAATATGATTTTTCGGGCTAATGGACGCGTAGAGTACCCCGGATGCCAGTTCTTCAAATCGAAGAAATCCATACAAATGATGGGTTTCACACCAGACATTTCTGGACAATTCCGATACCTTGCGTACATAATCATTCTGGAGGCAGTTCATTACACTGCATCCTTTACCGGCATATGCCATTACAACCGTGTGATATACGGCATCCCCTTTCTCCTCATCCGCACTGGCCATGGCATTGTGGAGATCATACGCTACTTCATCCCCCAGTTTGGCGCGAATACTCCGGATTACTTTTCCTGCTGTTTCTGCATTCGGTTCCACAGTATGGTACTCTGCGAACAGCTGGAGATTCCCTGCTTCGCCAATCTGAATCCGGGTATCCTCCGGTTCCAGATGCCATTCGCAGGCTCTGTATATCCCTGTCAGAATTCCTTCCACACTATCTTCACAGATTAATATATGCATTGTTTCCCGTCTCTCCTTATATTGCGCGGAACACATCCGGCTGCTCTGCCACCATCCCTGCATCGAACAGTGAGATCTGCTGGTATGTGGATCCATCCCGGTTAAAGGGCAGCCGCTCTCCGGTTTCAAGCAAATGTCTCGCAATGTAATCCTCTTCCAGTTTGGTCGGGTACATCATCTTCCCACTACAGGTAATGAAATACAATGCCCGCTTCAATACCACACCGATTTTCTTCAGGTGGTCAAAGGTCAAATTCCCATGTCTGCGCGCCTGAACAATTTTGCGGGCACTTTTCACGCCGATCCCCGGCACGCGCATAATCATCTCCAGCGGTGCCCTGTTGATCTCAACCGGGAATTTCTCCAGATGCCGCAATGCCCAGTCAGCTTTCGGATCAAAATAGACATTGAAATTCGGTCGATCCTCCGAAAGTAACTCCGTCGCCCGGAATCCGTAGAACCGCATAAGAAAATCCGCCTGATACAATCTGTGCTCCCGCAGAAGGGGTGGTCCACCGGGCAGTGTGGGAAGATCCTTGTCCTGATTCACATGAATAAACGCGGAGTAGAATACTCTTTTCAAATCAAACTTCCGATAGAGATTCTCTGCCACATTCACAATCTGATAATCCGTTTCACCGGTAGCGCCGATAATCATCTGTGTAGACTGACCGGCAGGCACAAACTGAGGGGCATGGCGATACAGAACCAGCTCATTGCGATTCCGGGCAATTCCGTTCTGCACCTGCCGCATGGGCGTCAGGATATTTTTCCGGTGCTTGTTCGGTGCCAGTTTCTGCAACCCCTCCGCAGTCGGCAATTCCAGATTCACACTCATCCTGTCCACCAGCAGTCCCAGCTGCTCAATGATATCCGGGCTGGTTCCGGGAATTGTCTTCACATGAATATATCCTTCAAAATGATACACATGACGCAGTTGAAAAATAGCGGTATAGATCTGCTCCATGGTATTATCCGGACTCTTCAGAATGCCGGAACTCAAAAAAAGCCCTTCGATATAATTCCTGCGATAGAATTCAATCGTCAGTTCACAGATCTCGTCCGGCGTGAAGGAAGCCCTGGGAACATCGTTCGATCTGCGGTTGATGCAGTATTTGCAATCATAGATGCATTCATTCGTGTATAGAATCTTCAGCAGAGAGATACATCTTCCGTCCGTACTGAAACTGTGACAGATCCCTGCGGAAATAGCATTTCCCATTCCGTTCCCGGAGCCCTTTCGCTCCGACCCGCTGCTGGTACACGCCACATCATATTTTGCCGCATCCGTCAGTATCCCCAATTTGTCCATGATTGTCATTGATGTATTCTCAAGATATTCCATGATGTCTCCCTCTTGTGGTCGAACGTATGTTCTGATTTTAGGATAACATATACCTTCACGGAATGCAAGACCGAATGAAATGAATCCGGATATTTGTTTGTAACAGATGTTTATGATAACAGAAATGTATCATCTGAGGGCAGCCGCAGAAAACAATTACGGGCAAACCCGAAGAACTGCTCCCCGGGTTTGCCCGCTTATTCAAACTGTGACGCATACAGTTTATAATAGAATCCCTTCTCCGCCATCAGCTTCTCATGATCCCCCTGCTCCACCACATCCCCCCGGTTCAGTACCAGGATGCTGTCTGCGTTTTGAATGGTGGACAGACGATGGGCAATGACGAAACAAGTCTTGTCTCTCATCAGCTCCCGCATTGCTTTCTGAATCTCCCGCTCCGTGCTGGTATCCACGTTGGAGGTTGCTTCATCCAGAATCAGCATTTTGGCATCATACAGCATGGCTCTCGCAATGGTCAGAAGCTGTTTCTGTCCCTTGGAGATGTTGCCTCCGTCCTCGGTAATCACCGTATCATACCCCTGCGGCAGTCGCATGATAAACGGGTGAATCCGGGCTGCCTTGGCAGCCGCCACCACTTCTTCCATCGTAGCGTTTTCCTTGCCGTAGGCAATGTTTTCAAAAATCGTACCCCGGAATACCCATGTGTCCTGAAGCACCATTGCATAGGCGCCGCGCAGGCTTTCCCGGGTCAGTTTACGGATATCTGCCTCATCCACCAGAACCATTCCCCCGTCCACATCATAGAAACGCATGAGCAGATTGATAATGGTTGTTTTCCCGGCACCGGTAGGACCCACGATTGCGATCAGCTTCCCTGCATCCGCCGTCAGATTCAGATTGTGGATAATTGTCTTCGCCGCATCGTATCCGAAATACACATGGGAAAGTTCTACTTTTCCGCGGACGTCCCGCAGTTCTGCTGCATCCGCTATGTCCTCCGGTTCCTCTTCCTGATCCAGCAGGTTGAATACCCGTTCTGCGGCAGACAGTGCAGAAAACAGTTCATTTACAATATTGGCAATCTCATTGATCGGTCCGGAAAATTTGCGGGAGTAGAGCACGAAAGAAGAAATCTGCCCAAGGGAAATGACTTCTTTCATATACAGAAGCGAACCGAACATTGCCACCAGACACAGACCCAGATTGTTGATGGCATTGACGGAAGGACCCATCCCGCATCCGTAATACTCTGCATCATTATATGATTCGGCAACCTCAGCATTGATCCGGTCGAACCGCTCTTCCACCTGATCCTCGTAAGCATATGCCAGAATTGTTTTCTGACCCGACAGCATCTCTTCCACAAAACCGTTCATCTTCCCGTAGTTTTTGGAGCGTTTGGAAAACCGCGGTTGTGTGAGCTTCCGCAGCTTCGCCGTGTAGAATATTGCCAGCGGAACCGTGACCAGAACAGTCAACGACAGCAGAGGGGATATCATAAGCATCATAACAAAGGAACCGATGACCGTTACAATACTGGTCAGGATCTGCACAACATCCGTGGCCAGGCAGGTGCCGATGACATCCACATCGTAAGACACCCTGCTGATGATATCGCCCGCCTGATTACGGTCGAAAAAGCCTACCGGCAGCTTCATCAGTTTCTCAAAAATATCCCTGCGCATCTTCTGGGAGATTCGTTTGCTCACATATACCATGATTACATTGATCAGAATGGTCAGGACTGCAGACGCCAGATAGCAGCCCAGCATGCAAACCGCATAATAGGTGACCCGTGGGAAATTCACTTTTCCAATCCCCGCCGCCGCTTCGTTGATCGCACGCCCGGCAAGGGTCGGTCCCAGCAAAGCCAGAACATTACTGACAAAACACATGAGAAAAATGAGCACAAGGATTTTCTTGTACTGCCCCATATAAGAGATCATTCGCAGAAAGGTTCCTTTCGTATCCTTCGGCTTTCTGCGTACGGAATCAAATCTTGCCATTGGAACCTCCCATCTGCGTGTTATAGATATCCTGATATAATTTGCAGTTCTCCATCAGCTGCCCATGGGTTCCGTGACCGATGATCTGTCCTTCCTCCAACACGATAATATCATCCAGACCCATGATGGAACTGATCCGTTGGGCTACGATAATCGTAGTCGTATCCCCATAATTCTCCCGGATCGCCCTGCGCAGATCCGCATCCGTTTTATAATCCAGTGCACTGGAGGAATCATCCAGTATCAATATCTCCGGCTTCGCAGCCAGTGCCCGGGCGATCAGAACCCGCTGTTTCTGTCCTCCGCTCAAATTGGCACCGTGAATAACGGCTTCGTGATCCAGCCCTTCCTCATATTGCTCCAGGAAATCCTTCGCTCTCGCATCTTCCGCTGCCGCCCACAATCTGTTCTCATCCACAGTTCTTCCGAATGCCATATTCTCCCGCAACGTATCGGCAAAGATCACGTCGTTCTGGAATACCACACCAAACAACCGGTGCAGCGCGTCCTTTTCATAGGTTCGAACGTCCTTTCCGTCCACAAATACATGTCCCTCGTTCGCGTCGTAGAAGCGCATCAGCAGATTCGCGATCGTCGTTTTGCCGGAACCGGTAGCGCCGATAATGCCCAACGATCCGCCCTTTTGCATGGTAAAATCAATATCCGTAAGGCAATTCTGCCTGTCATGCCCTGCCATTGGATCGTCATTTCCGTAATGGAATGTCACATGATCGAATACAATATAGCCCTCCCGGTCTGTCCGGGCAGCCTCCTCCTCCGGAATCGGTGTCAGTTCCTCCTCCATATCGATGACTGCCTGAATCCGGTCTGCGGAAGCGTTGGCCTTAGACATCATGGTAAATACCCGGCTCAATCCCATGGTTCCCATCATTACCATGTTGAAGTACGTGAGAAACGCAAGAATCACCCCCGGTTTTGTCACACCGTCATTCACAAGATGCGCTCCGAGGAATACCACCAGCGTCAGTCCCACATTCAGCAGCATGGTGACCAGAGGAACCGGAAGCGCCATGACAATACCGGCCTTCATATCCTGCTTCGCCATATCACTGTTTGCCTTGCCATACCGTTCTTTCTCATACTTCTCCTTGGACAGGGCTTTGACCACACGAATACCCGTAATGTTCTCGCGCATGATCCGAACGATATCGTCCACCCTGGCCTGTACTTTCTCATAGAAGGGAATCCCTTTCATGGAAATGAACACCATGATGGCGATCATGAACGGTGCCATAATACACAGAATCAGTGCCAGCCGTTTATCCATAACAAGTGTTACGATAATCCCGCCGATCAGCAGAATCGGTGCCCGTATTCCCATCGTCTGCACCGCCCGGATAAAATTCTGCAGATTATAGGAGTCTGAGGTCATCCGGGAAGTCAGGGAGGGCAGCCCGATCTCATCTACCTGTCTGCCCGACAGATTCAGGGATTTGCGGAAAAGA
>JAEDCX010000014.1 GCA_016293925.1 Lachnospiraceae bacterium
ATTGCAACCTCCGGTGAGGATACCATGACCAAGATCCAGACATTTGATTATGATATGATCTTTGTGAATTATTCACTGCAGGATATGAACGGATTGAATCTGATGGAGAAGATCCGGTCTCTGCCGGGAGATGAATTCCGGGATATTCCGATTATTCTCATGACATCCGGCAAGGATATTGATACACGGGATGAATTTATCCAGATCGGATTTACAGATCACATTGTGAAACCGATTAAACCCAATGATATTGAGCGATGTCTGTTGGAGCATTTGCGTGAGAATAAGATCGAGACTGTGAAAACAGAAACGGAGCATACCGCCAAGGAAACAGAGAAACCGGGAACACCCAAGATTCAGCCTGGACTGGATACCTCCAAAGGACTCATGAACACCGGATTTAATCAGGAAGCATATGAAGCAATCCTGAATACCTATTATAAGGAGTGTCTGAAAAATGTTGCCCTGCTGGAGGAACTGTCCAAACAGGAGGATCTGTCTCTGTTCACAACCTACGTGCATGGAATGAAGAGTTCTTCGGCCAGCATTGGTGCCATGGAAGTGTCCGATCTGTTCAAACAGCTGGAATTTGCAGGAAAAGAAGGCAGACGTGAGTTCATTCATGAGCATCTGTATCCGTACAGTGAGAAGATGTCGGAGATGCTGAATATTGTCAAGGAGTATCTGACGGAGCGGGGAACGTTTGAAAGCGAAGAGGCAGTCAGTGAGCAGAAATGCGATCTGGCAGAGGAAACGATTTCACAGGAATTCCTGCAGGAACTGAAGAAGAATATCTCCATCATGAATCTGTCTGAGTGTGACCGTCTGTTTAGGGATATTGCAAACCACAACTATGGCTCTGATATGAACGGCAGATTGAGGGATATGAAAAAAGCATATGAGAACTTCGATTTCCATACCGTAAAACAGATCCTGGGGGATGTGATGGAATAGACCGGAAATCAGTAAAACAGATTACTCAGGACCAGATGGGAAACCATCCGGATGAGGGGATTCGTCCGCAGATCAAAGATCATTGGACTGAATATCATACAGGATAAGAGATAAAGAGGGGTTACGCTGAGTAATCCCTTTTTGGTTGCCCGGATTCCGTAGCAGAACAGTTGGAACAGGAACAGAATGCAGTACAGCAGCAGACATTTGAACAAGAGGATACCATGAACCCCCTGCAGAATACAGAAGGATACGGATAGAGTCAGGAGAACGGGAAGCCCGGAAACAGCAGAATATCCGGCAAAATAGGGGAAACGGTTTCGCGCGTGCATCTTGCTGAAAGCACCCGCCCGGTTCAACCTGTCATAGTAGAAATATGTGCAGAGGGAAGCGAGCAGGGCGAGAAGCGGAAGAATACCGGTCATGGCATGTTTCACAAGCGATTCGGAATGAATGACCGTATTCCGGGTCCGGTTATGGTAGTCAAAGGAAAAGGTTTCCCCACTGCTGGCATGGGTATGAAACAGCTTTGCCAGTTGCTCCGATGAATATCCGGATAAGGTGTCAGGAGAATACTGATCCAGATAGTGTTCCAGCAGGCGGAGGGCATATTCACGGAAAAAGCAGCTGTACAGTGCCTGATTGACAACCTGTTCCGTAGAGGTGGTCCGGTTGGTATACAGATCGATCTGGTTACTGATATGTCCCTGATCCAGAGCGTCCGGCAGATTGATTGGAATGATATAGGCACATTCCAGTTTCTCCGATGCGCAGTCCTGTAATAGAAGGGTAGGATCTGTATATTCATGAAATGTAATATCGCCGGGATACATGAACAGATTTTCCCGGAAACGGTTCATGAGGGCATGACCGTCGGAATCGGAAGAGGAATCTGACGTGCTGTCCAAGAGAAAACCGACCTGAATATGGGTATCCTGATTGTGACCGAAGGTAGTGGCAAACAGGGCCAGCAGGGGCAATGAGAGACACAGAAAGATCAACAGAGGCTGATGCAGTAACATAAGACCATAATGGCGGATTGTTTTCATACGGCACCTCCCTTGTGCAGGATCTGAATCAGAGTATTCTGCAGAATATGAAACGGGTTTATGCCCATAATCTGCCGGAAGGATTGTCCCAGGAAAACAGAGGGAATGATAAATCCTGCCAGAATAGCAAACAAAAGGATCAGAAAGAAGTATAGCACCGGCGCATAGGAATTGCCTCGTAACAAACCGTATAGGAGGAACACGAACAAACTGAAAAAGCCTGCCGCAAGAAGCGTAAACCATATCAGATCTCCCGGAAAAGACTGAGTCACCGAAAAGCCGGGCAGAAAGAGGGCAGTGACAGCATATGCGGGAATGTTGAGGAGAATATAGGTGAGCAGGACATGCAGGAACCGGCAGAAGTGCAGTCTGCGCATGGTTGCAGCCCTCTGACTGCGGATAAAGGAATCCGGATAAGGATCCAGATAGGTGGAAAAACATAGTCCCGATAACCCAAGGTACAGAATCCAGGCGGCCGTAATATAGAACATGGGAACGGATACGGAACCGGATACAGACAACCGGTTGGTGCAAAACAGCTGATCGCTGGACAGCGCGTAGCGGAGATTGATGGCGTCCAGCCGGGCATAGGCACTCTCCAGGGGATCCATAAAATTATGGGAAAGATAGAGATCGGTCAGCGTATAGGTGGAGGCCTGGGCGCTGGATAATATGGAAGCACCTGCGGCAGACAGTTCCTGAAGCAGAAGGGCACTGAGACCAGTTTGATTGCCCATATAAATGCTTACATGGTAGTTTTCGCCGTTCAGAATACTTTCAACGGAACCGGAAGGGAAATACATGCCGGCCATGATGACGCCTGCCTCCAGATCCTCCAGCATACCGCTGCAGGATTCATAGACCGAGAACTGAAAATAGGTATCGGTAGCCCGATAGTTTTCTGCAATCCGCATGGCGTAGGAACTGTCTCCGGAATCTTCCGAGTAGAGGCCGATGGACGCCTGAACCGGGGTGGTGGAATCGCCGAAATAGCGGATTGCACAAAAAGCAATTGCGCCGCATAAAAACAGCAACGCAATTGCATTTATCACAATATGAGGAAGTGATTTCACATACCTTTTTGTTTCAAGCAGAAAGCATTTCCCGATTGTCACAGTTCACCTCAATACCGTTAGAAACCTGTCATAAAGGAAGAGATCAGATTGCCGATCACCGGATTCTGCAACAGTCCTTTCTGAAGCGCTTCCAGTAATTTTTCCCGGTCAGCATTGGATGTAATGTTGTAGCCGGTTCCGGAAGGCATTCTGATAGCCGTCTGGGTCGGTGCGACATGGACAGTTCCGCTGACGGATACATACAGACCCATGGCTTCCAGAGTAATGTAATCACAGGAGTACTGGAAGGAACTTCCTTTTTTCACATTGCTATAGGATCCGGAGGTAGAGATCCGAATCACAGGAGAGGACAGATAACTTGTACAGTAGCCGGTATCAGTATCCAGTGTGGTCTCATAAGTGAACAGCTGCTGGTCATTTACATAGGCAGCAGTAGTTGTGGTATTGGAGGAACCTGCCGTTACGGTGTCCTTTGTCACCCGGAACTGGATGTCCTGATTGGCAGCACTGAAGTGGAAAGTAAAGTCAATCTGATCTGTTACATTGTCTGCCCCAAGGAATGTACAATCTGCGCCGAATACCATATTCTCGATGGTATAGTCGGGAACAAGGATTTCCATGAGATATCCATCATTGTTGATATAGAACTCCATCACGAAATCAGAAGTCAGGACTTCTCTGATCTTTGCAAAGGCGTTTTCCAGTTCGGAGATTGCATTGCTTCTGTCATGTTCCGTATCCTGGCGAAATACTTCAATGATATCGTCCACGAGAACCTGCAGGAATTCCAGCATGTTGTCCTTGGATACGGTAATCGCATACCCCTTGCAGGTGACATCGGAGCCTTCTGCGTTTCGCAGGGTTTTATCGGCAACGGAGGTTAAGGCTGCGGAATCAATGAGTGTGTCAAATGCTGGTTTCATATCTTCAAAAGAAGACATATCCATAGCAGACATTTTGGCCTGTAAGGAAGAAAGCATATCCTCGGTCAATTTATCAAGATCATCCTTGCTTGCGTAGAGATATCCGTCAAACAGTCCGGGTGCCGCAAGGGCAAGGGAATCATCCAGATAGGTAACACTTAACTCGGTCAGATCCAGAACAGAGTAATTCAGTGTAACGGATGCTTGAAAATCCTCCGTATCCGGATCCGTGATCAGGTACCCGTTGGTGAGGGAGATGCCTGTCAGGAACGGGGAGAGTGACTCCAGACCCGGAACGGACAGAGAGTCAATATTCAGGGAATATTCTGTTTCGTATGGTTTCTCACTCATATGGCTTATCAGATCGGACAGCCCGAGATACTCCTCGGTGGGAGAACTGATATCCAGTGTTTTCGCAACGGCATCGGAAACTACGTTTCCGGCTTTTTTGTGTTTCAGTTTCGGTGAGATGACAAGGAAAAAAACAAGCAGTCCTGCAACAATCAGTGCAACAATAGCAGAAAGTGTGATAATCAGTCCCTTTTTGCGCTTTTTGGGTTTCGGACCGGGTACAGTGCCGTTGGCGTATCCACCGGCATCGTAACCTGCCGGATGATAGAAACCGGAAGCAGGATCCGGCTGCGGCTGCTGGTACTGTGTCTGCACCTGGGGCTGCGGCTGCTGGTACTGCGTCTGCGCCTGAAACTGCGGCTGCTGGTACTGTGTCTGCACCTGGGGTTGCGGTTGCTGGTACTGTGTCTGCACCTGGGGCTGCGGCTGCTGGTACTGTGTCTGCACCTGGGGCTGCGGCTGCTGGTACTGCGTCTGTACCTGGGGCTGCTGGTTCATGTTTTCGCTTTGTTCGTTCATAATCGATTGCTCCTTTTTGTATTATTGAATCTGTTGCAATAATGCTATGTCTCGAAGGCTGGGTGATATCTCATGGATTGTGCCGTTTCTCATGGCAATCAGCCGGTTGCACAGTGTCAGTTCACATTCTTCATGGGTGGATAGCAGGACGGTGCCGCCGTTTTGCAGATAGCTCTTCAGAAAATCGGTAATCTCGCTCCGGATACCGATGTCCAATGCACTGCTGGGTTCATCCAGCAGAAGGAGGGCGGGATGGTGCAGTAGTGCACTGACAATACCTGCCTTCTTACGTTGGCCGCCGGATAAGACGGAGACCCGCTTGTACAGCAACTCCCGGATGCCGAGAGCGTGACAGATCGGAGACAGAAGCGCTGCATCCATATCCTGCTTCTTGCCCGGATACCAGAACAGAAGATTGTCATAAACACTCAATTCCGGGATAAACGGGATCTCCTGCGGAACATAGCCGATACGGGTGCGGGACACAGAAGGATCCGAAGCGATGTCGCATCCCTCCAGGAAAACAGAACCGGACCGGGCAGGTCTGCAACCGGCCAACACGGACAACAGCGTGGATTTGCCGCAGCCGTTACAGCCGACGATTCCGATGCAGTCCCCCTGCGCTACCGTAAAGGACAGACCGTGAAATATTTTTTTGCGTCCATAAGAAAAAGATAAGTTCTGTATGTTCAGCATATCAGTATCCTCATCCGTCAAAGTTCATAACCATCATACCATATAATGTTTGGATTGCAAATATAACTGCCGAAAATACAAAAATTGTATTTTGCGGATAAACCGGTTCAAACATCACATGAAAGGCATATTTACGGATTCCGCACCATATATTGAATCAGCAGATGAATCTATTATGGAAGGGGTTTTCTTTTGGATACAGTGAACGATGCGTACAGAATCTATAAGGATATCAGAGACCGAACCAACGGAGAAATCTATCTGGGAGTAAGCGGACCCGTGAGAACCGGAAAGTCCACGTTTATCAAGCGCTTCCTGGAACAGATGGTGCTCCCGTATATGGAAGAGGATTACCGGAGAGAGGTGGCAAGAGATGAGATGCCCCAGAGCGGAGCCGGCAAAACGATTACAACGACAGAACCGAAATTCATCCCGGCCAATGCCGTGGAGGTTCAGGTGGGAGATTCTGTGAATCTGAAGGTCAGACTGGTGGATTGCGTTGGATATATGGTAGAGGGCGCCACCGGTCATATGGAAGGGGATGCGGAACGGCTCGTGAAGACCCCCTGGTCCGATCAGGAGATTCCCTTCACCGAGGCGGCTGAAATCGGTACCAGAAAGGTAATTACGGATCATTCCACCATCGGAATTGTGGTGATTACCGACGGAACCGTAACGGAACTGACAAGGGAACAGTATATTCCGGCAGAACGGCGCGTCATTACGGAATGTAAAGAATTGGGGAAACCGTTTGTGGTTCTTCTGAATACCGCAAGACCGAAGTCGGAAGAAACCTTGAACCTGGCAAAACAACTGGAAGCACAGTATGGTATCACATGTCTTCCGGTTAACTGTGAACAACTGAAAAAGGATGATATTCTGAGAATCCTGGAGGCGGCTTTGTACGATTTCCCCGTGGCTGTTATGGAATTCTATATGCCGAAATGGGTTGAGATGATGGAGCCGGATAATCCGGTCAAAAAAGAACTGATGTCCTTTGTCCGTTCCTTGGGGGAACACATTTGTGAACTGCGGGACATTCACACGGACACTCCCCTGCCGGAGCTGCAGTATATGAAGCGATGCACCATGACGGATGTGGATCTGTCCTCCGGAACGGTACATTATGATGTGGATATTGACGACACATACTACTATGATATGTTAAGTAACATAACCGGCAGAGCAATCCGCAACGATTACGATCTGATACATATTCTGCAGGAATTGGCGGAGAAACGAAACAAATACGAAGCCGTTGGGAACGCAATGGCAGAGGTGCGTGCCAAGGGATATGGTGTCGTGATGCCGGAGAGAAACGAGATTGATCTGGATGAGCCGGAGGTGATTAAGAACGGAAACCGGTACGGGGTCAAGATTCGGGCCCATTGTCCGTCCATCCATATGATCCGGGCGGATATCCAGACAGAGATTGCGCCCATCGTGGGTACCAAGGAGCAGGCAGAGGATCTGATCCGGTATATTCATCCGGAGCAGACCGGAGAGGGAGAACTGTGGGATACGAATATCTTCGGAAAAACGGTGGAGCAGCTGGTGCAGGAAGAGATACGGATGAAAATCGATCTGTTGAATGATGAGAGCAGAGAGAAATTGCAGAATACCATGCATAAGGTAGTGAATGACAATAACGGGGGAATGGTCTGCATCATTTTGTAATCTGTCGGAGATTTGTCGTCAATTGTTGAAAAAAGAAACTCCATGTGATACGCTTACAATAGTTCCCGCGGGAACAAATGAGAGAAGGGAGAGTATTTCATGGAGAAATTTTTCAAACTGAAAGAACATGGTACAACGGTTCGGACAGAGCTGGTAGCCGGACTGACCACATTTATGGCTATGGCCTACATTCTGATGGTCAATTCCGGTATGTTATCCGCTTTAGACGAGGTGTCCTACGGAGCAATCTACATTGCAACGGCGATTTCGGCGGTGATCGGCACCATGCTGATCGGACTTCTTGCCAACCTGCCCCTTGCCATGGCAAGCGGAATGGGCCTGAATGCATTTTTCGTGTATACGGTTTGCTTCGGGTTCGGATTGAGTTATTCCAACGCGCTGGTTCTTGTTCTGATGGACGGTATCATTTTCATTATCCTTACATTAACCGGTCTTCGTAAGAAGATTTTCGAGGCGATTCCGGAATGTGTTCGGATTGCCATTCCGGCAGGTATCGGCCTGTTCATTGCTTACATCGGTCTGCAGAATGTGGCAATCATCCAGCCTGACGCAGCTACCTGTTCTACCCTGGCAAGTTTCAATATCTTAAACGGAGACGCTACCTGGGCAGGTATCATGCCGAAGCTGGTGACACTGCTTGCACTGATTGCCATTGCTGTCATGAGCTTCAAGAAGGTAAAGGGTGCCATTATCTACGGTATGCTTGGCGGTTCCGTCCTGTATTATCTGTTCGGTGTCACCATCAAAGGATTCTATACGGGATTCTTTGACAATATGAGTATGAATCCGCTGAATGCATTCAAGGCATTCGGTACGGAATCCTTTGGTAAGGTGTTTACGGAGGGATTTGATTTCAGTGCCTATACGGCGAACCATTCAACAGGTTCCCTGGTACTTCTGATCGTAACCACCGCGCTTGCATTCTGTCTGGTAGATATGTTTGATACATTGGGAACCCTGTACGGAGCATGCTCCAGAGGCAATCTGCTGACGGAAAAAGGAGAAGTTCCGAACATGGATAAGGCAATGATGTGTGATGCCATCGCTACCACCTGCGGTGCGGTCTGCGGTACCTCAACCGTTACCACCTTCGTGGAAGCTTCGGCAGGTGTTGCGGAAGGCGGACGTACCGGTCTGTCTGCGGTAGCGACCGGTATTCTTTTCTTCATTGCCATGTTCTTAAGTCCGGTGGCTCAGCTCATTCCGGGATGTGCTACCGCGGCAGCTTTGATCTATGTCGGCGTTCTGATGATGAATTGTGTGAAAAACATCAATTGGACGGCTGCAGAGGATGCAATTCCTGCATTCCTTGTGATTGCGTTTATGGCATTCGCATACAATATTTCTTACGGTATTGCATTCGGTATTCTTTCATACATTCTGATCAGACTGTTCTCCGGCAAAGTGAAGGAGATCAAACTGACCACATGGATAATCGGTGCGCTCTTCATCGTTATGTTCCTGTGTACACATTAGGCAGCATAACACAGCGGAAATACCGCTCATGAAACATTGATTTCAGACATTCGGACCGGCGACGGGGCAGATCAAAATGCCCTGTCGTCGTTTTTTTGAGAGTGGCGCGGTCATTTTGGATAGACTATATCCATTTGGAAATATCTATGGTATAATTGTAATATTACCAAGCATTTGTGTGAGTGATCATCACAGACAATGGATCGGAGGGTAAGCCTATGGGGAACAATGCAGTATATGACAAACTGGAGAAGTGTTATCAGAGTGTGAGAGAGAAAATCGATTTTGTACCGAAGGTTGCCATTGTATTGGGCAGCGGTCTGGGAGATTACGCCAACGATATTCAGGTGGTTGCCGAACTCCCGTATACGGAGATTGCGGATTTTCCTGTCTCTACGGTTCCGGGACATGACGGAAGATTTCTGTTTGGGTATGTGAAGGATGTTCCCGTTGTGTGTATGAAGGGACGGGTGCATTATTATGAGGGGTATTCCATTCAGGATGTTGTATTGCCCACCAGGCTGATGTACCGGATGGGGGCGAAGATATTATTTTTGACCAATGCGGCGGGAGGAATTGATGATTCTTTCCAACCGGCTGATTTCATGATGATCACGGATCATATCGCCTGTTTTGCCCCGAATCCGCTGATCGGTCCCAATGTAGACGAGTTGGGAACCCGGTTCCCGGACATGTCGGAGATCTATGATAAAGAACTGCAGAATGTGATTCGTTCTGCAGCGGCAGAGGATCAGATTCCGTTGCGGGAGGGAGTCTATGTGTATCTGACAGGTCCCAGTTTCGAGTCCCCGGCGGAGATCAGAATGCTTCGCACGATGGGAGCATCTGCTGTCGGAATGAGTACCGTTGTGGAAGCCATTGCCGCCAAACACTGCGGTATGAGGATCTGTGGAATCTCCTGCATCTGTAATCTTGCCGCCGGTATGACGGAGAATCCTCTGTCCCATCAGGAAGTACAGGAGGCCGCAAACATTGCGGCACCGAAGTTCAAGAAGCTGTTGACAGATTCTGTTGCGAAAATGGGAGCAGTCTAGTGATATGAATATTCGATTGTACAATGCCAGAATTCTGTCCATGAGGGGCCAGGAAGCGATCTGCTGCGGGGAGGTATGGATCCGGGATTCGAAGATCCTGTATGCCGGACCGGAGCAGGGGAGGAAGCCGGAGGAGATCATACTCTGGGATCGTGAGATTAATCTGCATGGGAATCTTGTTCTGCCCGGGTTCAAAAATGCCCATACCCACTCTCCGATGAGTGCATTGCGTTCCCTTGCGGACGATATGTCTCTGGATGCATGGCTCCACGAGAAAGTATTTCCCTTTGAGAGTCATCTGACGGAAGAGGATATGCGCTGGTTTACCAAGCTGTCCATACTGGAGTATCTGAATTCCGGCATCACACAGATTTTTGATATGTATTTCGCACTGGATGCCGTGGCGGATGTATGCAGGCAGTATTGCTTTCCGCTGGTAATGTGCGGTGCGGTAAATGATTTTGTACAGTCCGTTTCCACAATGGAGGAGCTGTACCACAAAATGAATGTTCCGGGAGATGATCTGATCCGGTACAAGCTGGGATTCCATGCCCAATATACCACCGGGGATCGCCTGCTGCATGAGATTGCGGAATTGGCCCGGGCGTTGCGGGAACCGGTGTGTATGCATATTGCGGAAACTGCAGCGGAGGTGGAGCAATGCCGTAAACAGTACGGTTGTTCTCCGTTTGCCTATCTGAATGAGATGGGGATGTTTGAATATGGCGGAACCGGTTTCCACTGCGTTCATCTGTCTGCGGATGATATCGCCATTATGCGGGAGCATGGAATGGTGGCGGTAACGAATCCATCCTCCAATCTCAAACTGGCCAGTGGGATTGCCGATGTGACGGAACTTATGAGGAACGGTATCCGGGTAGGAATCGGAACGGACGGTCCCGCCAGTAACAACTGTCTCAGCATGTTCAAGGAAATGTTTCTGACGGCAACATTGGGAAAAGTGGTTCGTATGGATGCGGCGGCTCTGCCGGCCGGGGAAGTGATCCGTATGGCAACGCTGGGAGGATGCGATGCCATGGGATCTGAACAGAACCGCTATTGTGAGGCAGGGCAGTATGCGGATCTTGCAGTGATTGACCTCGACAGACCGAATATGCATCCTATCCATGATTCGAATTCTATCCTCAGTAATCTGGTATACAGTGCAGGCCGGGACAATGTGATGATGACAATTGTCCGGGGAAACATTCTCTATGAGAAGGGACAATATTATCTTGCGGATTCGGTGGAGGAAATATATGATAGATGCAATGGGATTGCCCGCAGAATCGCAGGAACCGGAATAAAGAAGAAAAGGATTTGACAAGATGGAGATAGAGACACTGGTAATTCTCGGAACCGTACTGGGGATCATTGTTGTTTTTTTCGCGAAGGGAATCTATGACCAGCGGCGCAACCGGATATTGTTCCGCCAGCAATTAAAAAAGAACTACGGCAAATATCCCACCAGGGAGTACAGTCCGGAGCAGTATGCTTCCATTGCCAGATATTACGAGAAGAACCGGAAGTCGTATGCGATTGATGAGATTACCTGGAATGATCTGGATATGGATTCCGTATTTCAACAGATGAACCATACCTATTCATCGGCAGGAGAGGAGTATCTGTTCTATCGTTTGCATACGCCGGAACAGACAGGCGACCGTCAGATGACGGACGAGAAGCTGATCCGATATTTCATGGAGCATGAGGAGGAACGGATGGATCTGCAGATGGTATTCCGGCAGATCGGCAAAACGGGCAAGTATTCCCTGTTTGATTATCTGCAATTCCTTGGCACTCTGGGGAAGCGGGATAACGGAAAGCATATCTTCGGGAATGTGTTGTATCTTCTGGCAATCGGGCTGATTTTCTTCAAACCCTTTCTGGGAGTGACCCTTTTCCTGGTTGTCATGTGCTATAACATCATTACCTATTCGAAGGAAAAGAGTGAGATTGAACCGTATTTTGTCAGCATGAAATACATTCTGCGCATTGTGGACGGAGTGGACATGATTGCAGATCTCCATTGTTCCGGCATTCAGGAGCAGGTGGAGGAACTGAATACCCTGAAAAAAGAATTTGGTTCTTTCAAACGCAAGTCCATGTTGCTCGGCAGGGGAGGCGGTACGGGAGAACTTGCGGAAGCATTGCTTGTGTATCTGAAGATGATGTTTCATTTCGATATTCTGGTATTCAATTCTGCACTTGGGGAGATCCGGAAACATATTGAGGATGTGGACAGGCTGGTGGCAGGAATCGGATATCTGGAATCCTCTATTGCCATCGGTTGCTTCAGAGCCTGTCTGGAGGAATACTGTACGCCGGAATTCACCGAGGATCACAGAATGGAGGCGGAGGATATGTATCATCCGCTGATCGGGAATCCGGTGAAGAATTCTTTTGCCACCACCAGGGGAATTCTGCTGACCGGTTCCAATGCATCCGGGAAATCTACTTTCCTGAAAACAGTGGCAATCAATGGAATTCTGGCCCAGACGGTGAACACCTGTCTCGCGAAGCGGTTCGTAACGGAGCATTACAGAATCTATTCCTCTATGGCACTGCGGGATGATCTGAACAGTGGAGAGAGTTACTATATTGTGGAGATTAAGGCGTTGAAGCGCATTTTGGACGCCATTGGGGACAGGAATGGGAATCCGGTATTGTGTTTCGTGGATGAGGTACTCCGGGGGACGAACACGGTGGAACGGATTGCTGCCTCTGCACAGATTATGAAGAGTCTGACAGGTCCCTTTGTCATGTGCTATGCAGCAACCCATGATATTGAACTGACACATCTTCTGGAGAAGGAGTATGACAATCATCATTTCGAGGAAGAAGTGATCGAGAATGATATTGTATTCAACTATAAGCTGATGGACGGACGGGCCACTACCAGGAATGCCATCAAGCTGCTTGGAATCATTGGATATGATGAGCAGTTGATCGGGAAAGCCAATGCAATGGCGGCGAATTTTATGGAAAAAGGAGTATGGGAAGCATGAGAGTGACTCTCTATTCGGATGGATCGGCGAGAGGAAACCCGGACGGTCCGGGCGGCTTCGGAACCATTCTGCATTATGTGAATCCGCAGGGAAAGGTGTACGAGCGGGAGTTATCCGCCGGATATAAGAAAACTACCAATAACCGGATGGAACTGATGGGAGTCATTACGGGACTGGAGGCGCTGACGAAGCCCTGTGACGTGGATGTGATCTCGGACTCCAAGTATGTGACGGATGCATTTAATCAGAACTGGATCGATACCTGGCTTCGGAAGAATTGGAAAACTGCGGGGAATAAGCCCGTGAAGAATATGGATCTGTGGCAGAGGCTACTGGCGGCGATGGAACCTCATCATGTGACATTTCACTGGGTAAAGGGACATGCGGGACATCCGGAGAATGAACGGTGTGACAAACTTGCAACAACGGCTGCGGATGGCGACGGACTCCTTGACGATATCCTGCATGAGATGGTATGATATATGTCAGTAAATCTGGATCAGAAAAGAGAGATGGAACGATGGATAAATTGTATGAATTTTTCGTATGGCTGCAGGGATATTTATTTGTTTTCATTGTTTTTGTTGTAGTGATCGGTATTGCCGTACTGATCGGTGTGAAAACGGCCAAAGCGAAGAACCGGAAAGCAGAGGCTATGAGAGCGGCAGAGGCAGAGACTCCCGAGAATCGTGGGCAGGCATAGGTAAATAAGGATATATGAATCAGTATGATGTGATTTTGTGGGATGTGGACGATACGCTGCTGGATTTCGGTATGTCGGAGCGACACGCGTTTCAGGTGACCGCGGAGCGGTTCGGGTGGCACCCCGGTGAGGCGGAGTACCGTCTGTATTCGGACATCAATAACAGACACTGGAAGATGCTGGAGTGTGGTCTGATTACCATGGAGCAGGTGAAGTACTTGCGGTTTGAAGCATTGTTCCGGGAATTGCATATGGATTCTGTTTCCATACAGGACTTTCAGGAACATTATCAAGAAGAACTTGGTAATGTTTTCTTTATACGGGATCACTCGGACGAGGTTATGAGGCAGCTGCGGGGCATATGCAGGCAGTATCTTGTTACCAACGGAAATGCAGCGACCCAGAGGCATAAGCTTGTGTTGTCCGGGCTGGATCTTCTGGCAGAGGATCTGTTTATTTCGGAAGAACTGGGATATCCCAAGCCGGATGTGCGCTTTTTTGAAGAGGTATTTCGCAGAATAACCCAATGCGGACGGGAACGTGTGCTGATCGTGGGGGATTCTCTCACCAGCGATATGCAGGGCGGCAGGAATGTGGGAATCAGGACCTGCTATTACAATCCGCAGGGCGCAGTGAATACGGCACCGGAGAAGTGTGATTATGAGATTGGGACACTGGCGGAAGTGATTGACATTGTGAGAGGAACTTCTGCAGCAAAAACCTCTGCAGAAAGGGGATAGGGATGGCAAAGTCAGAGAGACAAAAATTAAAACTTCTGTATATCTGCAAAATCTTAATGGAAGAGAGCGACGAGACCCATTGCATCTCCACCAACGAGCTGATCGAAAGACTTGCCAGAGAAGATATTCAGGCAGAACGGAAGAGCATCTACAGTGATATCCGTTCCCTGCAGGAGTTCGGCATGAAGATCGAACAGCGCAAAAGCCGCCGGGGTGGAGGGTATTATCTGAAAAACCGGGATTTCGATACGGCAGAACTGAAACTTCTCGTGGATGCGGTGGCGGCAAGCCGCTTTATTACCAGAGACCGATCCAGAAAACTGATCGAAAAACTGGAGAAAAAAGCATGCGTTCATGATGCCAGACAGCTGAAACGTCAGGTGTTCGTGCAGAACCGGGTGAAAACCCAGAATGAATCGGTGTTTGAAAATGCGGATAAGATTCATCAGGCGATTGCCGATAATGTGAATATTACATTCCATTATTTTGAATGGACGATAGACAAGACCATGAGTTTCCGGAAAGACGGAGAGAAATACCGGGTCAGTCCGTGGGCACTGACGGTCAGCGGGGAAAACTACTATCTGGTCAGCTTTGAACCGGAGAGCAACCGGATCAAGCATTTCCGCGTGGATAAGATGGCGGACATAGAACTTCTGAAGACAAAGCGGGAGGGACGGGATCAGTTTGAACAGTTCGATATCGGCGAGTATACGAACAGGCAGTTTGGCATGTTTGGCGGCGATGAGGAGCCGGTGACGATCCAATTTCCCAATACCCTTGTGGGAGTGGTACTGGACCGATTTGGAAGAGAGATTGATATCCGGAAGCGGGATGAGGATCATTTCTCGGTCAGGCCGATGGTGGCGGTAACCAATCAGTTCTTCGGATGGCTTGCGGGACTTGGACCGGAGGTTAGGATTCTGATGCCGGAACGGGTCAGGAAGGAATATCATACTTATTTGCGGGAGATTATTGAGCAGGATGATTGACGGAAGGAAATCACCTGCTCTTTTCTCGTACGGGAAAGTATCGGATTTGCAATAAAACACCATATTTTGTATTGACACACAGGTGCAGAAACAATATACTGTGATATATGGTACTATATATTGTATGGGGTACCGATAAAACGCAGGGCGGATGACCTGTGAGAATATGGGAATACTGGATGTATGAATGCACAGAACAGAGATGGGGGTAATGGAATGGCTACAGGAGAAACAACACAGGAAGAAAAGATAGATTACAGCAAGCTGTATGCACCGAAAAATGCTGTTAAGGTCATTAAGAAGGATGGAAGCAAAGAGGACTTTAACATTCAGAAGGTGATTGACGCGGTGGGCAAGTCCGCTTACCGTGCCCTGACGAAGTTCACCGATGCGGAGAATCGTGCCATCTGTGAATATGTGATCAACAAGATTGATGATGAACAGATGCAGGATATTCCGATTCCGGTGATGCATAACATGGTGGAGAGTGCGTTGGAGAATGTGAAGCCGATTGTGGCCAAGAGTTATCGGAATTACCGGAACTATAAGCAGGATTTTGTCCGCATGCTGGATGATGTATATAAGAAAAGTCAGGCCATTATGTATATCGGGGACAAAGAGAATGCGAATACGGATTCTGCTCTGGTATCTACCAAGAGAAGCCTGATCTTCAACCAGCTGAATAAGGAGTTGTATCAGAAATTCTTCCTGACAACCGAGGAGATTCAGGCCTGCCGGGACGGGTATATCTATGTGCATGATATGAGCGCAAGAAGGGATACCATGAACTGTTGTCTGTTTAATGTGGCAGAGGTTCTGACCGGCGGTTTTGAGATGGGTAACATCTGGTATAATGAACCGAAGACGCTGGATACGGCATTTGACGTAATCGGTGATATTGTGCTCAGCGCGGCAAGCCAGCAGTACGGAGGATTTACGGTTCCCGAAGTGGACAAGATTCTGGAACCGTATGCGGAGAAGTCCTATCAGAAATATATTGATAAATACGAGAAACTCGGAGTGGATTCCGAACTTGCTGCCGCAGAGGCATTGAATGATGTGAAGCGGGAATTTGAGCAGGGATTCCAGGGGTGGGAATATAAGTTTAATACGGTTGCGTCTTCCAGAGGGGATTATCCCTTTATTACCGTTACGGCTGGAATCGGAACAGGGAAATTTGCCAAAATGGGCACCATTGCCATGCTGAATGTACGACGCCGCGGGCAGGGAAAGAAAGATCACAAGAAACCTGTTCTTTTCCCGAAGATTGTGTTCCTGTATGATGAGAACCTCCACGGTCCGGGAAAGGAACTGGAGGATGTGTTCGAGGCCGGCGTAAAATGTTCCGCGAAGACAATGTACCCCGACTGGTTATCCCTGACCGGAAAAGGCTATATTGCAAGTATGTACAAACAGTACGGTAAGGTCATCTCTCCGATGGGATGTCGTGCATTCCTGTCTCCCTGGTATGAGAAGGGGGGAATGCATCCTGCGGATGAGAACGACCAGCCGATTTTCGTAGGCCGTTTCAATATCGGTGCGGTATCCCTGCATCTTCCCATGATTTTGGCGAAAGCAAGACATGAGAGCAAGGATTTCTATGAAGTTCTGGACTATTATCTTCAGTTGATCAGACAGCTTCATATCAGGACCTATGCATATCTGGGTGAGATGCGTGCTTCCACCAATCCGCTGGCATATTGTGAGGGCGGTTTCCTGGGCGGTCATCTGAAATTGTCCGATAAGATTAAGCCGATTCTGAAGGCGGCAACCGCTTCCTTCGGTATTACGGCACTGAATGAACTGCAGATGCTGTATAACGGCAAGTCTCTGGTTGAGGATGGCCAGTTTGCCCTTGAGGTCATGGAGCACATCAACCAGAAGGTGTCTGAATTCAAGGAAGAGGACGGGAACCTGTATGCGATCTACGGAACACCCGCGGAAAACCTCTGTGGTCTGCAGGTGAAACAGTTCCGTAAGAAATACGGTATTGTGGAGGGCGTTTCCGACAGGGAATATGTCAGCAACAGCTTCCACTGCCATGTATCGGAGGATATTACCCCGATTCAGAAGCAGGATCTGGAAGGCCGTTTCTGGGAATTGTGTAACGGTGGGAAGATTCAGTATGTGAAATATCCGATTGATTACAACATCGAAGCCGTGAAGACACTGATTCGCAGAGCCATGGAGTTGGGATATTATGAAGGCGTAAACCTGTCCCTTGCATATTGTGATGACTGCGGCCATCAGGAACTTGAGATGGATGTGTGTCCTGCCTGCGGCAGCCGTAATCTTACGAAGATTGATCGTATGAACGGTTATCTGTCCTATTCCCGTGTTCATGGAGATACCAGATTGAATGACGCGAAGATGGCGGAGATTGCAGAAAGGAAGAGCATGTAACCTATGAGATACCACAATATAACAAAAGACGACATGAAGAACGGCGACGGGCTTCGCGTTGTATTATGGGTGGCAGGCTGTTCCCATTGCTGTAAAGGCTGTCAGAATCCCATTACCTGGGATCCGAACGGCGGTTTGGAATTCGATGAAGCTGCGAAGCAGGAGATTTATGAACAGCTGGACAAAAGCTATATCTCCGGGATTACGTTCTCCGGCGGAGATCCGCTTCATTCCGCAAACAGAACCGGCATCAGGGCGCTTGCCGCTGAGATCAAAGAGAAATACCCGGAGAAAACAATCTGGTTATATACGGGAGACAGTTGGGAGAATATCTATCATTATCCGGTCATGAAATATGTGGATGTGCTGGTTGACGGGGAGTTTCGCCTTGAGGAACTGGACACCAAACTCCGTTGGAAGGGGAGCAGGAATCAGAGGGTCATTGATGTACAGAAAACACTGAAACAGATCGATCCCCTGGTTCCGGTAATTCATTGTCCGGAATATTAATTACGATATATAGCTTAAATGGAACAGAGGTCATTATGAAACGTATCGCACAGTTTGAAAAAGTAACGAAATCCAGATTTCTGGAGGATTTTGCCAAGAATTTCCCGGACTACAAGGAGGAAGAGATTGTTCATATCTATGAGAATCTGAAACTTCCGCAGAGAGCCACCTCAGGATCTGCCGGATATGATTTCTATGCGCCGGTTACCATCAATCTGGCTCCGGGGCAGATCTGTACGATTCCGACAGGAATCCGTGTGAAGATCGACGAGGGGTGGGTGCTGAAATTATACCCCAGAAGCGGGCTTGGATTCAAATACCGTCTTCAGCTGAATAACACGGTCGGCATCATTGACAGTGATTACTATGCGTCGGACAATGAAGGGCATATTTTCGCCAAGCTGACCAATGATACGAAGGAGAACAAGAGTCTCCGGATTGAAGTCGGTCAGGGATTTATGCAGGGTATTTTCGTGGAGTATGGTATTACGGTTGATGATGAAGTGATCGAAACGAGAAACGGCGGATTCGGGTCTACAACAAAATAGTCGGGTTTCCCACAAAATGAATATACTTAAAATTCATTCATACGAATTGCTCCGGCAGAACGCGTATGAGTATAGTTTGCTCCTTTTCGGATATCCTATCCTGGAAAGGAGCTTTTTGTATGCCGAATGTGAGTCTGAATCTGGATGAGAACATAAGAATCATCAATGAATATATGAAACCGGAGCAAAGCTTTGATCTGGTATATCGAAACATTCTGGTTGGTGAGCGAAATGCCTGCTTTCTGGTGGTGGATGGATTCTGCAAGGATGAACTGATGCAGAAAATCCTGCAATATCTCATGGACCTGAAAAAAGAAGATCTGAATGTGGATATGGATCGGCTGCTGGAAAGATTCATTCCGTATGTGGAGGTGGAAAAGGAGCAGGATTTCGAAAAGATCGAGACAATGATTTTGAGCGGAATGTTTGCCCTGTTTGTGGACGGATTTGATCATTGCATTCTGATTGACGCGAGAGAGTATCCCTCCCGCAGCATCGGTGAGCCGGACAAGGACAAAGCCCTGCGCGGTTCCAAGGACGGTTTCGTGGAAACGCTGATTTTCAATACCGCACTGATCCGGAGACGGATCAGAAGCAGTGCGCTGCGCATGGAACATCAGACGGTAGGCAGCGTATCGAAAACGGATGTGGTTATGTGTTATATGGATGACCGGGTAGACAGGAAACTGCTGGAGACAATCCGACAGAGAATGTCCCGGATCCGGGTGGAATCCCTGACGATGAATCAGCAGAGTCTGGCGGAATGTCTGCTGCCGCATAAATGGATCAATCCCTTTCCCAAGTATCGGTTTACGGAACGGCCGGATACAGCTGCGGCACAGATTATGGAAGGAAATGTGATTCTGCTGGTGGACAATTCTCCCCAGGCGATCATCACACCGGTCGCCCTGTGGGATCTGATGGAGGAAGCGGATGATTATTATTTTCCGCCGATTACGGGAACTTATCTGCGGTGGACAAGACTGTTTATCATGGTCATCAATTATCTGATTACACCGCTTTATCTGCTTTTTGCCCAGCATCCGGAATGGGTCGGTAACACGTTTCGTTTCATCATTCTGGAGGAGGAAGTGAATATCCCGATCATCTGGCAGTTTCTGATGCTGGAAATTGCCATAGACGGTCTCAGGCTTGCAGCCGTCAATACACCGAATATGCTGAGTACGCCGTTGTCTGTTATGGCAGCGCTTGTATTGGGCGAGTTCGCAGTCAGCAGCGGATGGTTCTCCTATCCCGTGATGCTCTATATGGCCTTTGTTGCCATCGCAGGTTTTACCAACGCAAACTATGAACTGGGGTATGCCGTCAAATTCATGCGTATCATCACCCTGATTCTGACCGCGTTGTTTGATGTGTGGGGCTTTATTGCCGGAGTGATAATCAACCTCCTGTGTCTGGCCGGGAATCGTGTGCTGGGCGGATATTCCTATCTGCGTCCGCTGATTCCCTTTCACGGGCGTAAACTGATGCGGGTGTTGTTCCGAAGAAGACTGAAAGGATAGGGATACGGCATTGCTCCGGGTTCCATTCCCGTATTGACAGCAGACAGATGAGATATTACAATTTAATGCGTAGAAGCGTTAAAACTGAAAAGCGCAAAATTGTTTGAATACGGGGGAGTAAACGATGATACTGAAGATCAGTCTTCTCGTGGTTTTTTTCGCAGTCATGCTGACTGTGGGAATTCTGTCACGGAAAAGAGCACGAAACGTCAATGATTTTATTCTGGGAGGGAGAACCGTCGGACCTTGGCTCACTGCGTTTGCCTATGGAACCAGTTATTTTTCGGCAGTGGTTTTTGTTGGATATGCGGGACAGTTCGGATGGAAATTCGGAATCGCATCCACCTGGATCGGCATCGGGAACGCATTTATCGGATGCCTCCTGGCCTGGGTGCTGATGGGACGCCGTACCAGAATTATGACACATAAGCTGAAGGCATCCACCATGCCGGATTTCTTCGGGAAACGATATGAGAGTAATGCTTTGAAAATTGCGGCATCTGCCATTGCATTTGTGTTTCTGATCCCGTATACGGCATCCGTGTATAACGGTTTGTCCAAATTGTTCGGGAAGGCTTTTGATATTCCCTATGAATATTGTGTGATTGCCATGGCCGTTCTGACCGGTGTGTATGTCATTATCGGCGGATACATGGCAACCGCAATCAATGACTTTATCCAGGGGATTATCATGCTGTTCGGTATCGTTGCGGTTATTGTGGCGGTTTTGAAAGGCCAGGGAGGATTTATGGAAGCGATCCGAAGTTTGTCGGAGATAGAGAGTGATGTTCCTGCAACCATGGGTCAGCAGGGGGCGTTCACGTCCTTCTTCGGAACGGATCCCGTGAATCTGCTGGGGGTGATCGTGCTGACCAGTCTCGGAACCTGGGGACTGCCGCAGATGGTACACAAATTCTATGCAATCAAGGATGAGAAGGCGATCAAAACCGGAACCATCGTATCCCTTTTCTTCGCGATTGTGGTTTCCGGCGGATGCTATTTCCTGGGCGGCTTCGGCCGTCTGTTTGACGGTCCCGCAATCTACAAGGATCCGGAGATGACGAAGGTGGCATATGACTCCATCGTTCCGGAGATGCTGTCGACCCTGCCGGATATCCTGATTGGCATTGTGATTGTTCTGGTACTCAGTGCCTCCATGTCCACCTTATCATCATTGGTGCTTACATCCTCATCCACATTGACGCTGGATTTCCTGAAGGGAACCGTGATCAAGAAGATGGATGATAAGAAACAACTTTTGATTATGAGAATCATGATTGTATTCTTCATCGTGCTTTCCGTAGTTATCGCATTGGATCCGCCCACCTTTATTGCACAGCTGATGGGCATTTCCTGGGGCGCTCTGGCAGGTGCATTTCTGGCACCGTTCCTCTACGGACTGTATTCCAGGAGAATCACGAAAGCAGCGGTCTGGGCAAGTTTTGCCTGTGGTGTAGGACTGACGGTATCCAACATGTACCTGAAATTCATTGCGTCACCGATCAATGCGGGAGCAATTGCAATGATCCTGGGACTGATCATCGTTCCGATTGTCAGTCTGGTGACCCCGAAAATGAAAAAGGAAACCGTGGAAGAAATATTCTCCTGTTACAATGAAAAAGTGGAAGTGGCGGAAAAATTTGTATTGACAGATCTTGACAGACAGGAAGACAAACAGGAAGAATAGTGCAGGAATAAATTGCGTGCAGATTCGAAACATGAAAAGGCTTGCGGATTTGAGGTTCGCAGGCCTTTTTATCCCTTGAAATCTATTCTTTTTTGTGCCATAATAGAGTGCACTGATTTGGTAATATGATTTGATAAGATGAATGGAGTCAGATATGCGAGGAATAGATACGCAGGTCAGAAAAGCAAGACGTCGCATTTTCAAAGAAGTAGCCAATATTGCCTATCATTCCACCAATCTTGTGGATGATATGGAGGCGCTTCCGTATAAACTTGTGAATACGGATGAATCCGAATATTGGGAGAGTATATATCGGGAACGGGCGGTTGTCCGGGAACGTACCCGTCTGGCAATGGGAATGTCCCTCCGTCCGGAGAATGCACCGGTTCATGTGAGTCAGGGTGTGGAAGAGAGCGCCATCTCAGAGAAGTATTATGAACCGCCGCTGATGCAGGTGATTCCCTCCGCATGCAATGCATGTCCGGAGAACCGTTACGAAGTGACCAATCTGTGCATGGGCTGTCTGGCACATCCCTGCAGAGAGGTCTGCCCACGGGGCGCCATCTCCATGAAAAACGGGAAATCCGTGATCGATCAGGAGAAGTGCATTAAGTGCGGTAAATGTAAGAATATTTGTCCCTATGATGCCATCTCCCATCAGGTGAGACCCTGCCATGGAGCCTGTGGTGTGGGGGCAATTGAGAGTGATAAGCATGGAAGGGCATCCATCAATCCGGACAAATGTGTTTCCTGCGGTATGTGCATGGTTAGCTGTCCCTTTGGCGCCATTGCCGATAAATCCCAGATTTTTCAGTTGATTCGCGCGATCCTGTCCGGGCGTAAGATTATTGCACAGGTTGCACCTTCCTTTGTAGGACAGTTTGGTCCCGGCGTAACACCGGAGATATTCAAAACTGCATTGAAGCAGCTGGGATTTGCTGATGTGTATGAGACTGCGATCGGAGCCGATATGGGCTGTATTGCGGAAGCAAAGCATTATGTAGAGCATGTGGCGACGGGAGAACAGGCATTTTCTCTCACCTCCTGTTGTCCGTCCTGGAGTATGCTGGCCAAGAAGTTCTTCCCGGAGACCATTTCCTCCATCAGCAATGAACTGACGCCTATGGTGGCAACGGCCCGTAAGATTAAGGAGGAGCATCCGGATGCGGAGGTAGTTTTCATCGGTCCGTGTGCGGCCAAGAAGCTGGAAGCCATGCGGAGAACCGTCCGCAGTGACGTTGATTTTGTCATTACCTTTGAAGAACTGGCAGGTATGTTTGAAGCCAAGGATATCCACCTGGAAGAGATCGAGCCTGCGGAGGTGGTTGCAGATGCCACCGCAGCCGGTCGCGGATATGGTGTTGCCGGCGGCGTTGCATCCGCCATTGAAGATGTCATTCATGCATATTATCCCGATGTGGAGGTTCATATTGAACATGCGGAGGGGCTTGCGGATTGTAAGAAGATGCTAATGCTTGCCAAGGCCGGTAAGAAGAACGGATGCCTGATCGAAGGAATGGGCTGCCCGGGGGGCTGTGTTGCCGGAGCCGGTACCAACATTGCGATTGACAAGGCTACGAAGGAGCTGCTGGCATTCAAGAATAATACAGAACAGAAGCTTCCGGAGAATGTTCCGGAAGGGAATACTGTGTGAATCATGACCTGCTTCCGGTTACGGGGACAGGCAGAAAGGATTGGAAAGAGGAATGAAAATCAGAACACGTTATGCACCGAGTCCTACAGGACGCATGCATGTGGGTAACTTAAGAACTGCATTGTATGAGTTTCTGGTTGCGAAGCATGAGGGAGGAGATTTTATCCTTCGTATCGAGGATACCGACCAGGAGCGTTATGTGGAGGGTGCGATTGATATCATCTATAGAACGCTGGAGAGAACCGGACTGATCCACGATGAAGGACCGGATAAAGACAAGGGGTATGGTCCCTATGTACAGAGCGAGAGACAGAAATCCGGTATCTATCTGGATTATGCGAAACAGCTGATTGAGAAGGGAGAAGCCTATTACTGTTTCTGTGACAAGGCAAGACTGGAGACGCTGACGCAGATTGTGGACGGCAAAGAGATCAACATCTACGATAAGCATTGTCTGCATCTTAGCAAAGAGGAGATCGAAGCGAATCTTGCAGCCGGTAAACCATATGTGATCAGACAGAATAATCCGAATACGGGAACCACCACCTTCCATGATGACCTGTATGGGGATATCTCTGTGAACAATGAGGAACTGGATGACATGATTCTGATCAAATCAGACGGTTTTCCTACCTATAACTTTGCCAATGTCATTGATGATCATCTGATGGGGATTACCCATGTGGTACGTGGCAATGAGTATCTGTCATCCACACCGAAATACAACCGTCTGTATGAGGCATTTGGCTGGGATATTCCGGTCTACATTCATTGTCCGCTGATTACGGATGAGGATCACAAAAAATTATCCAAACGATGCGGTCATTCTTCCTATGAGGATCTTCTGGAGCAGGGATTTCTGTCTGAAGCGATTGTGAATTTCGTTGCGCTTCTGGGATGGAGTCCGGAAGACAACCGGGAGATTTTCTCGCTGGAGGAACTGATTCAGGAGTTCAATTATCATCACATCTCCAAATCTCCGGCGGTGTTTGATTTCACCAAACTGAAATGGATGAACGGAGAGTACTTAAAAGCAATGGATCCCGACCGGTTCTATGAGATGGCGGAGCCCTATTTGCGTGAGGCAATCACGAAAGATCTGGATCTTCGGAAGATTGCCGGGATGGTAAAGACCCGTATCGAAGTATTCCCGGATATTGCCGGAATGGTGGATTTCTTTGAGACATTGCCGGAATATGATGTGTCGATGTATACCCATAAGAAAATGAAGACCGATACGGCTTCTTCCCTTGCCGTTCTGCGGGATCTGCTCCCTCTTCTGGAGGCGCAGGAGGATTACGGCAACGATGCATTGTACGCCCTGATTCAGGAGTATATTGCGCAAAAAGAATATAAGAACGGTTATGTATTGTGGCCGATCAGAACAGCTGTCTCCGGTAAGCAGATGACACCTGCCGGTGCAACTGAGATCATGGAGATCCTCGGCAAAGAGGAGTCCCTGAACAGAATCCGGAAAGGAATCGAATTACTGGAACGTGCAGTATAGAGTAACCGGTACAGGAATAAGTGCCTCACAACGGGAGGCAATCATGCACGGAACCGGTCCCTGCCTTGTGGTGGCGGGACCGGGATCCGGCAAGACAAGTGTCATCATTCAACATATCCACAAACTTCTGACGGTGGATCATATTCCATCCACCAATCTTTTGATTCTCACATTTACCAGAGCGGCTGCCAATGAGATGCGCAGACGATTTCGCAAACAATATCCCGATCTTGGCAAAGATCTTCTTTTCGGCACATTTCACGCGATATGCTATCAGATTCTCCGAACATCAGACACAACACGGACCTATCATCTCATCACAGATACAGAACGCTATCATATCCTGAAAAAAGTATTGTTGGAACTGCAGTATCATTCCTACGCAGACCGAAATGGAATGGAGAGGATTCTCCACGAGATCAGCAGACGAAAAAATACAATGCCCGGTCAGATCCTTCCGGCGGAATCTGGAACCATTCCGGAGGCGGAACCGGATATCCGGAGGATTCAGGAACGATATGACCATTATATGCAGGCACAGGGCGTCATTGATTACGATGACATGGTGGTCAGCTGTTTTGCACTGTTGCAGGATCATCCGAACGTGCTACGCAGGTGGACAGAACGTTTTTCCTATATTCTGGTGGATGAATTCCAGGATTGTAATGACTACCAGTATATGGTCTTAAAGATGCTGTGCGGTGCGTCAGGTTTTCTTTTTGCAGTCGGAGACGACGATCAGGCAATCTATGGCTTCCGGGGAGCGAAACCACGTATTATGCAGGATTTCCTGCAGGATTATCCCGGAACCCATCTGGTGAGAATGGAAGAGAATTACCGATGCGGAAGTGAGATCGTGACGCGGGCCAATCAACTGATCGCACACAATCAGCATCGGATCGACAAACATATATGCAACGGAAACGGACGGAAAGGAGCCGTGCGGATTCTGGATGGCGAAGACCAGCTTCTGACAGAACTTGGCAGGTCATACCGGGGATCGACGGCAATTCTGCTGCGAACGAATCACCAGGCGGCAATGGTGGCACAGCTGTTGATCCGGAAACAACTGAAATGCTGTATCAGAAACAGAATCAGTCCGTTTTATGAACATTTTATTATACAGGATCTCCTGGCATATGTATCCTTGTGTCAGGAAACTGTCCGACGCAGGGATTTCTTCCGTATCATGAACCGGCCGGACCGGGGACTGGTCCGTACCCCTGTCAGGCGGGAAACCTTTACCATGCAGGAACTGACCGGGTGGTATGACAGGTCCTGCAGGGAACCCCTCAGGGAACTGGATGAAATGGTGCAATTCGCGAAAGGATTGGATTTGTATGCCGCCGTCTCGTATTTGTACCGGCGTAGCGGATATGCGGATTTTCTACGGGAATATGCCATCCGTAACCGGGATGACTATGAGGAATATGAGCAATTGCTGGATCTGTTTCTGGAAACGATTCGTGATATGAAAACGTTGCGGGACTGGAAATGGTTTGTCAAACAGGTGGAGGAATGTGAGAAAAACCGGCCGGAGGAAGAACTCGGACAGTGCATTCAGGTGATGACCTATCATGGTGCCAAGGGACTGGAATTCGACCGCGTCATATTGCCCGAACTGCAGGAGGGAATTGTGCCCCATAAGAAAACCACCGATGTGGAAGAGGAACGCAGATTATTCTATGTTGCTCTGACACGGGCCAGGCAGGAGGTTCTGCTCCTGTACACGGAGGATGGAGATAAAAAGCAAAAATCCCGCTTCCTTACGGAAATGGGATTCTTGGATTCCTATTCTTCCATATCATCAAATGCCTGTTCGTCCAGCAGCTCATCAAACCGGTCGACAGCCGCTTCATATTCCTCATCATCTTCGATGTATTCCAACTCCGGTTCTTCGTTGGGATCATCGGGATTCTCAGAATAACGGTAGATCCAGACATCACCTTCCTCACAGAGTGGATTTTTCTCCGGTTCAAGAACAATATACTCTTTGTCATTCAGATCAAAGATCGTGATAATATTGCAGGTTACGGTTCCGCACTCCAATTCCAGATCGACAGTCATATCTTCGTCGTTCAGATGTTCATTGGAATTCATCATGGGATCGCTCATAGATTTCCTCCTTTCCGGATTTTCTTCGGATAATCTCATCATAAACGCAGAGAACGGAATTGACAAGAATTTTGTAAAAACATTTTCCGTATGAACAAAAATATGATACACTGTTTCATAATGATACTGATAATGTGCGGAGGATTTGCATGAGTACAGTTTTCACACCCATGACAGGCAGAGATTATCCCCTTGGAGTGACCGGGGATGGAGACGGATGGAATGTTGCATGCGAACTGCATGCAATGTCAAAGTGCGGAATCCGGATTCGTGAGAAGGGATGTACGGACGTCTGTGAGATTGTGTTTTCCGATCTCCTGAGGCAGGGAAACCTGTATTGCGTCCATATTCCGTTAGAAGCCGGCAAAGAGTACGAATATAGCTTTTTCGCAGATGACAGGACGGTGGCCGATCCGTATGCAAAGGCGTTTGCCGAATCCATCGCAGCGGACCTTGCATGGGGAACCGGACGGGAGGAATTGTGGTACCGGGTGTCTTCGGAAACCTATGATTGGGAGGATGATACATTCCCCGGAACTGCGTATGAAGACAGCATCTTCTACGGCATCCATGTGCGGGGGTTTACACGACATCCATCCTCCGGGTGTAAGCATAAAGGAACCTTCGCAGGCGTTGCGGAGAAGATGGAATACCTTAAGGAACTGGGAATCACCGCCATAGAGTGTATGCCGCTTTATGAATTTGATGAAGTGATCAGCCCCGGTATGGATCAGGCCTATATGTTGGAGCGGTACCGGTATTGTGAACGGACAGAGCAGAAGAAAATCAATTACTGGGGATACTGTGATGCCCAGTATTGCATGCCCAAATATGCATACAGCTCCAAGGGGAATCCCCAGCAGGAACTGAAGGATCTGATTCGGATGCTGCACAGAGCGGGAATCGAGTTCATCATGCAGATCTATTTTCGGGAGAGGACCAATTACAGATTCATCGAGGAGGTGCTGCGGTATTGGGCACGGGAGTATCATGTGGACGGATTTCATCTGTTGGGCAATGATCTTCCCATGCGTGAGATTACTACAGATCCCTATCTTGCGGATCGCAAACTGATCTATTACGGATTTGATCTGGACAATGCGAATATTACCTATGCAGGAAAGAGAAGACTGGCTGTTTTTGATGATCATTATATGAATCTGTGCCGCTGCTTCCTGAAAGGCGATAATGATACGATTCAGGAGGCGTTCCGACTGATCCGGAATAATCCGGACCGTTGCGGCTGTATCAATTATCTGACCAATCATGATACGATGACGATCGCAGATATGGTATCTTATGATCGGAAGCACAATGAAGAGAACGGTGAGAACAATGCGGATGGCAGGGATTACAATTACAGCTGGAATTGCGGTGTAGAGGGCCCGAGCAGGAAGAAACCGGTTGTGGAATTGAGAAAACGGATGATGCGCAATGCGATGACACTGCTCATTCTGTCTGCGGGAACCCCTTATATTACTGCCGGAGATGAGCTGGGACGGTCGACCAGGGGAAATAATAATCCCTACTGTCAGGACAATGAACTGAACTGGCTGAACTGGAATCTTACGAAAACCAATCGGGACTATGCGGCGTATGTGAGACAGATTCTGACCCTGCGGAAGCAATGTACTCTTTTCCGGAAACGGAGGGAGTATACGATGATGGATACTACAGGATGCGGTTACCCGGATCTGTCGGTCCATTCCGATGAAGCCTGGAAGGCCAAACTGAACAATTACGATCATGCAATGGGTCTGATGTACTGCGGCAGGAACGGGGCCAAGGAGGAACTGTATTATATCGCCTACAATATGTATTGGCAGGATGCCGGGTTGGCATTTCCAAGGCCTCCGAAGGGAAAGCAATGGAAAGTAATCGCGGACACGGCAGGGGCGCAGGAAGAACTGATCCCGACAGAGCAGGACCTGATGACCGTGACCGCAAGAAGCATCCGGTTGATGACCGCGGTATCCGAAGCACCAAAACATTCGAAGGGACGGGGAAGTGTATGAAGGCAATCGAGCATTTGAAAACTATTACAAGACACAAGATCAAGGTAATGCAGGGCTGTTTCCGGGTTGGATTGTATAAACAGGGGCTGCTGCATGATCTGTCCAAATATATGCCGACGGAATTCTGGGTCGGCGCCAGATATTACCAGGGAGACAGAAGTCCCAACAATGCGGAACGGGAAGACAAGGGGTATTCCGAAGCCTGGATTCATCACAAGGGTCGGAATAAGCACCATTACGAGTACTGGACAGATTACACGGGGGAATGCGGATACATCGGACCGGTCAAAATGCCGATCCGGTACGTGATTGAGATGTTTGAAGATCGTGTGGCTGCATCCAAGATCTATCGTGGGGATGCGTATACGGACAGAGATCCTCTGGCCTATTATAACAGAGGGCATGCAAAACAGCTCATGCATCCCAAAACGGCTGCGCAGCTGGAATATCTGCTCAGGATGCTGGCTGACAAGGGAGAGGAATACACGAATGCCTATATTCGGAAGCATATTCTGCACAACGACAGAGAATGCGTTATTCTTGACTTGCTATGCCGCAAGTGATAGAATTTGTCAGATATAGATTGAGGATGAGAACGATATATTTGGGAGGAAACATAGATGATTGATGGGAAAAAGGTGTTGTTCAGCGGAATGCAGGCAACCGGAAATCTGACACTGGGGAATTACCTGGGTGCACTGAAGAACTGGGTAACCTTAAGCGATGAATATGAATGCTTCTACAGCGTGGTTGATCTTCATTCGATTACCGTAAGACAGGATCCCGCCGAACTCAGGAAAAGAGCAAGAAATCTCCTGACACTGTACATCGCGGCCGGATTGGATCCGGAGAAAAACTGCCTGTACTATCAGTCCCACGTATCCGGACATGCGGAACTGTCATGGATTCTGAATTGCTTTACCTACATGGGA
This sequence comes from Lachnospiraceae bacterium, assembly GCA_016293925.1. Lineage (GTDB taxonomy): Bacteria > Bacillota > Clostridia > Lachnospirales > Lachnospiraceae > RGIG4034. Next base: position 30,135 of record JAEDCX010000014.1, read on the forward strand.
GAACTGAATCGTATGACCCAGTTTAAGGATAAATCCGCAAAGCATGCAGACAATATCAATGCAGGTCTGTTTACCTACCCTGTTTTGATGGCGGCAGATATCCTGCTGTATCAGGCTGACGTTGTACCGGTGGGCAAAGACCAGCTACAGCATCTGGAGATTACAAGGGATATTGCACAGCGATTCAATGCGATCTACGGAGATGTATTTACGATTCCGGAACCGTATGTAGGCAAAGCAGGCGCAAGAATAATGAGTCTTCAGGATCCGGCAAAGAAAATGTCCAAATCGGATGAGAACCCGAACGCAAGCATTTACCTGATGGATGATCCGGATACGGTAATTCGTAAGTTCAAGAGAGCAGTGACTGATTCCGTTGGTGAGATCCGGTATTGTGAGGAACAGCCCGGAATTCACAATCTGATTGACATTTATTGCGCATGTACCGGCAAGACACCGGAAGAAACAGAGCGGGAGTTTGCAGGGAAAGGGTACGGCGATTTCAAACTGGCAGTCGGGGAGACGGTAGCGGGCGTTCTGAAACCGGTGCAGGATCGTTATGCAGCACTTCAGAATGACAAAGCGTATATTGACGGTATCATTAAGAATAATGCGGAGAAAGCAGGCTATTATGCGAATAAGACCCTGCGGAAGGTACAGAAAAAAGTCGGATTTCCGGAACGTATCAGATAAGGAGTAGACACAATGGATTCACAGGATCATTATGTTGCATATGTTTCCACATATACCATGAATGACAAGCATGGGATCAAAATATACGATGTTGATATGAAGAATGGTTATTTCACCGAAAAGGATCAGGTTTCTCTGACCAATTCTTCTTACATGACGATCAGCCATAACCGCAAATTCCTCTACGCGATTACCGACATGGGAGTGGTAGCCTATGCGATCGGTAGGGACGGTATGCTGAACAGAATGAATGAGGCTTCCATCAATGGTATGCGTGGCTGCTATCTGTCAACGGATTATACGGATCGTTTTCTTTTTGTGGCAGGCTATCATGACGGCAAGATTACGGTGCTGAAGCTGGAGGAGGACGGTAAAGTCGGCAAGATTACGGATGAGATATTCCACAAGGGTCTCGGATCCATTGCGGAGCGGAATTTCCGTCCCCATGTGAATTGTGTCAAGATGACCCGGGATAACAAATATCTGTGTGCCGCCGATCTCGGTATGGATCATACCAATGTATACAAACTGGATCCTCATACCGGTAAACTGAAGATGGTGGATGTGATCCGGAGTGAGATTGAATCCGCACCGAGACATCTGAAGTTTACTCCGGATGGCAGGTTCCTGTATATCGTCCATGAGTTAAAAAATTATATTGATGTATATACCTATGAAGAGAAACAGGATGGCTTCCCGGTGTTTGAGAAGATCCAGACAATCTCTACCCTGAATGATTATCATGCAGGAGGGTCTGCCGCCAGTGCCCTGAATTTCTCCGCAGATTACAAATATCTTGTCAGCTCCAATGCAGGAGATAACAGTGCCATTGTATACAGGATTGATGGCAAGACAGGTATGCTGGAGAAGCTGTTCTGTCTGCCGATCAGCGGTGAGTATCCGAAGGATGTGGCTATTTTCCCGGATAATAAACATCTGGTAAGCCTGAATCATGAATCCGATACCATGACCTTTTTTAATCTGGATTTGCAGAAAAAACTACTGATCATGCACGGCAGAGAGTTGAAAATCGAAAAACCGAACTGTATTATTTTCCACAAGATTTCGGGATCCTGACAAGGGTGAGAGGATGAATATATATGAAAGTACATACATCTGCATTCCTCATCAACTGGTTCGTATTACTGTATTTTGTAATCCTTTTCGCTGAAAGATTACAGAGCATGATCCGATCCTGTATGGACAAAAATACCCGGCTGTTTGGAAACAACTTTCATGCCTATGTCTATATTGTCACGATTCTGTCATTGACCGTCTTTGTGTTTATGCTGTTGATCGGAAACAGGTATTACCTGAAGGCGCTGTTTACAAGGGACGCTGCCATTCATGAACAGATCAATTATCTTATGCTGAGCATCACTGTGGGTGTTATTCTGATTGGCGGTATGGTACACACGGAATATACCATTGCGCCGGTCCAGTTTATCTCTTACGGAATGCTAATCGTGGCACTCATCATGAAAACTGCTTCCGTGAGCAGTGAGGGTTCCGATCGTCCGCTTCTATGGCTTTCCCTGGCCTATCTGATTGCTTTTTCCATGGCGATTCCCGTGGTGTATCACTCCGATATTCCCAATGCCGGACTGTTCCATGTAGTGGAAGCAATCGTTGCCGTACTGCTCGTTGCTGCCTTTACCTACTTTACCTATCTGGTTTTCGTGGGAAACGCAGGGAACCTGTTCCTGATTGTTCCGTTTGTGATTACGGTGATCGGTGATGTTGTGGTACTGGCAATGAGGTGGAAGGAAAAAGTAAATGGTTTTGTGCTGATCTTTCTCGTGATTTCGTCCATTCTCTGGGTGATCGGTAAAATTGTTTCAGTAGTGCAGAGGTAGGATTTCTTTTTCTTTGAAATAGTAATAGTAATCCCCTGCGATTCCTGCTTAACAGAAAAAGCAAAGGGTAGTGGGTAGTCCCGCTGTGATTCCTGCTTAACAGAAAAAGCAAAGGAATCGCAGCGGGACTACAGATGATCAAGAAAACATAGGAATTGCAGGAAACCACAGGAGTCTCAAGAAAACGTAGGAATTACAAGGAAAGCACAGGAATCTCAGGGAAATGTAGGAATTACAAGGGACTACAGAAATCTCAAGAAATATATTTGCAGGGAATGCAGAGCATGTTTGGTAGATATACGGAACATGCTTTTTTGTTGCAAAAACTTTGGACTGATAGTCCGAAAAGAAATGGACTTTGTTGACGTATATCAGTATCTCAAAGTAAAATCAATAATTAGAATTACTATGATAACGAGAGAGTTTAAAATGATATTTGCTAAATGATACGCAGATTTGCATTCATTTCTTTATACTACGAACAAAAAGAGGAATGATGTGGATGAAAAGTAGGAATTGAGGAATTCTGATATGAAAATCGATACCAAAGAACTGATGAATAAACTTGTATCAGAGAAGGATATAAAGACTTTCTTGGAGAAATATGAAGAAGAATTGTATAAGATTAGTCTGACGGATCTGCTGAACAGTTATCTTGCCAAAAAGGATATTGCAGTAGGCGATGTGGCGAGAAGATCAGGACAGGGTGATTACGCATATAAGGTCTTTAACGGAACCAGGAAACCCAGCCGGGATGTGCTGATATCAATTGGGATTGGTATGCATTTGTCTCTTGATGAGATGCAGATGCTCCTGCGTGTATCCAAATTTGCCAGTTTAGATCCAAGGGATAGACGGGATTCCATCATCCTCTATGCGCTTAATTCCGACTTTATGATTGAAAAGATTAATGCGTTGCTTGAAGAGATGGGAGAGAACAAACTTTAGGGGGAGAAAATGACTGAGGGAGAAAAATACAGGCTGTCTTTGTATCAGACAGTGGAAGTTGTTCATGAAACCGATGCCGGAAGGGTTGAGAAAGTAGTCAATTCACTGGATGGATTAACTTATATCAAGAAAACCTATCCTGCGGACAGGCGGGAAGTATTTCGTGAACTGGTGCAAATTGAAAGCGATTATTTGCCCAAAGTGCACGAGTTTTTCTTTGGAGAGGATACGATTGTTATTGAACAGTATATTGAAGGCACTACGCTTCAGGATAAAATGACGCGCGGTGAATGTTTGGCTGAATCGGAGATTCGAAGGTGCTTTGAAGACGTATGTCACGGATTGTTGGACTTACATAAGCATGGAATCATTCATAGGGACGTTAAGCCGGGCAATATCATTGTGGACGCTTCCGGCAAAGCATATTTGATTGATTTTAGTATTGCAAGAGTATTGGATCAACAACAGGAACGTGATACGGAATGCTTTGGAACGATAGGGTATGCTGCACCGGAACAATATGGTTTCTCACAGAGTGACTACCGAAGTGATATCTATGCACTGGGAAATACAATGAACAAAATTGTAGGAAGTACAAAGATATCTAAGAGACTACGAATACTGATTGACCGATGTCTTCTTTTTGATCCGAATCAGAGGATCCAGAACTGCACTACTATCCTGAAACGGCTTCAGAAAAAAAGAAAAGCAAGATGGGTTGTGTTGTCGATTGTTGTAATCGGGATATGCGCATCGCTCTTTCTCGTTCTTTATCAGGGCAATAAGGAGAATAAAAGCCCGGTTAGCCTGCTTCCTGTGGAGAGCAGCAGAATCGTCATGATCTATACTCCTGAAGTAGTTGACGAATGTATCCGGGTAGAGGACGGGCAGTGTGTTAACGGAAATATTCTGCTTGGTGGGGAGAAACCGATTTCTATCTCTACGCAGCTAAATGAGAAAACCATGACTGTGGATATAGAGAATAGCCATTTTGAACTGATATTTGACAGTGACATCTCTACACAAAGTTATGATCAATCGCGTGTTTTCGGAGAATTGTTTCTATGGGATATGAATCAGGATGGTACCAAAGAAATTCTGGCGATTCTGGCGGACGGATTGACGTATACGGGTTCAGACGGTGACCACACACTCCTAAACGGGAGTTCCGCATGGGTGATTTATCAAACAGGAGAAAACACCTATGATCTGGCGGATGGTAATATCATCACGATGTTTGACTTCCCCTCAATCTATGATGCACAGAGCGGTTGTGTCTGGGGCGAATTCCCACTCTATTATCAGCTTCAGGACGGGAAATTAGTCGAGAGAGACTTGAGGGAGGATGATTGATGGATGAGGATTAAAATATGCAATAATTTGATATAAGTACTCTTGTGCTTTGTGTTTTTTTACCTTGTTGAAGTAGATGAGGATACGAGGAGGTTGAAAGTGATGAAAGTAGTGTGTGATAAGTGTTATGGAACGGATATTGTAAAAGAAAACGGGGTATATGTATGTAAAACCTGTGGAAACAAAGGTATGGATGAAGAAACAAATACGTCAAAGCAACTGATGTACACCAACTATACACCAGTGAACCGGGTAGTTAGAAATTCAAAAGTTCCTGCTATTCTAAGTCTGGTATTTGGAATACTCGCCCTGATTTTTTTGATAGGATATTACGAATCTTATGATGATTTTTATGGTGTATCGGCGATTCTTCTCGGAATTGCTGGAACAATTCTCGGGATATTTGGCTGGACCAAAAGATATGGACGAGGAATGGGAATCGCGGGAACTATATGCAGTAGTCTTTCGCTTTTTGTTGCTTTTGCCATTTGGTAAAGAAATAAATATAAGAAATCTACGTGTGAAAGGAAAGAAAAATATGAAAAATACGAAAAGAATCGCTGTCCTTATTCTGTGCACAGTGATGTGTCTGTGTTTTGT